>CAMCFM010000548.1 GCA_945874095.1 Candidatus Kuenenia stuttgartensis | reverse complement strand
CTGACGGTGAATGTGACCAGTGGAACCATTTCGCAGCAGGCTGGATCGAACCTGAATCTAAACAGTGGCAGCTTCACGGCCATTGGAAACGTAACCCTCTCAAATGCAACCAACAACTTTGGGGAACTCACGGCCAGCGGAGCGAATATTACGATCAGCGATGCGGACAGTGTCAACATCGGCAACATTCAATCCACCGGTAATCTGACAATTACATCTGGCGGAACGACCAATCTGGGTGGAAATATTACCACGGCTGGCAATCAGCAGTTCAATAGCCCCGTGATGCTGACAAATAATGTCACTCTGAGAACCACAGCCAATGGAAGTGCAACATTTGCATCCACGTTGAATGGGGCTTATACAATGATGGCGAGCCTTGGAAATGGAAGCCTTGTCAACATCGGAGCAGTGGGATCAAACACAGGATTGAATCTGGCCAGTGCCGGGAGTATTACCGGAAGTGATTTGAATCTGACAATCGCTCCTGGTGCTGTGATTGGAAGCATTGTTGGGTCGGGATCAAATACTACAATCACAGTCCAATCGCTGGCCAACCAGACCTCCAATATCGTGATCTCCGGCACGAACAGCGGGAATATCTCGACCTCGGCCGGCACTTCGATTGGCTCGTTCAGCGGGATCACGCGTCTGGTGGGTGGTGCGGGGAGTGACACGTTTAAATTCGTGAATAACTCTGCTCTTTTGAATGGAACAATTGACGGTGGATCCGGCACAAACGCCCTCAACTACAGTGGTACGACCAAGCCCACTTTCATTAATATGGGCACAGGTCAGGCCACGGGTGTGACCTCTACGACATCGACGGGAGTGGTCACGAATATTCAAAACTTATTCGGAGGCACAGGTAACGACTATCTGACAGGTTCTGCAGCATCCAACGTAATGGACGGTGGATCCGGCGACGACACCATGAGTGGCCTTGGTGGAAATGACATCATGGTTGGCAATTACGGCGCTGACAACATGAACGGCGGAGCCGGAATTGACATATTGATTGGCGGATATGTAGACTTTGTTGTAGGATCGCTTCAGGATGGGCTGGAGTCGATCATGAGCACCTGGAATAATGTCACTGACGGCACATTTAATGTAGTCAGCAAAACTCTGGGGACAGCCTCATCGACCCAGTTCAGGCTAGTGGGTGATACCAATCTGGCCAGCACATACTTACTACAAACCGTATTTAACGATCAGGCCACAGACAGGTTGACTGACATTGCATCATCGACAACACCAAACTGGTTCTTTGCGACGGAACGAGTGACGCGGGGCAACGACGTTGTCCAGGCTGGCACGACGTTTACGGTGTCCAAGAAGACGGTCACGAGCAAGACGGGCCGGACGGCACGGTAAGGACCAGGCCGGAATAACTTCCCGTTTTTAAAACCAAGCAACCGGGGCTAGCCGCACGGCGATAGCCCACGGTTTCGGAGATTTACAAATCCAACCGAGGCTAGCGCCAAGACCGGCTTGAAAACAGCCGCCATGTCCCTGGCCAATGTTCGCTTGAAAACAGGAAGTTATTTCCAGCCCGATCCTTAGCGACTGGTTTGTGGCGGATCAGAATAAAGATGGTTTACGCTCTGGCCCTCCGAATTCGGGCTTGGCTACAACCGCAGCGCCTACTGCTTCACCATCTGGATGGCCGGTACCCGGCAATAAGGGTAATGAATTTCAGCGTGATCTTTTATCACACAACCTCCAATATCTAAAAAAAAGCCCACGAGCCGCATACGGCGGTGGGCTTTCATTTGCCTGCCGACGCCTGATCAAGTCAGGCCGTCGAGCGAGCAACACTGCGATCCTGCTTCAGCTCGTCCAGCAACTCGCTGGCTTCGCGGATGGTCAGATCTTCGGGGACATATCGGTCAAACCGCTCGTGCACCAGCTTCTGCGGGTCCAGACGGTGGCGACGCGCCAGGCCGTAGATCGCCTTGAGCTGGTTGGGCGTGACCGTGCCGCCACGATGAGGCTCTTGTCGACAATCGGGTTGTCGCTCCGGGAGCAGTTTATGGGGGGCTGTGGCGGCCTCAACTGGCCTCAAGCTCTCCTGCTGCCGAAGTTGGGCATTTACCGCCTGCCGGCAGGCCAGGAACGCCCTGTTGACCTTGTTATGAAACCCGTCCAAATTACTCTCGACCAAGGATGGGTCGATTTCAAACTCGACGTGGCACGACGCGCCCAGAGAGCCGAAATTCGGCTGCCCCACCTTCTTCTGCAAACCAACGCTGATCTTCATGGCCACCTTGGTAATCTCCTGTTGTTCAATAAATCCTGAATACGAGTCGTTCAATTCAGCCACTTGTATGGCAGCGTTCCCGCCTCACCACGTCCCAGTCGAGTGTGCGAAACCTCCGCTGCTTTGGCTCCGGGTCGTATCCGACACGGGCCGGATCGGCGATTGTAAAGCCCATACGCCTGATTTCCCGCAGATCCTCGCCCGTGGCACGAGCCACCATCCGGTTGATTCTTGATTGTCGCATTGCATTGACTCCGAAATCATTTGTGTCATGGAAAAACGCCGCCCCGAAGTGGAGCGGCGATTGAAATCACCGCCCCGCATTTGGGGCATTTTCAATGGGCCATGGGAAGCCAGTGCGTCTCAAGCCATTGGCGTTCTGCTGCCAAGGCTTTACCGCGAGATTGAAATGGCCCGAGCACAGGCCCATCAACCGGCGATAAATCCGCAGTCCAGCAGCCATCAAAAGTCGGCTCAACCAGGCTGCCTCGAGATATCTTGAGCAGGCCCAGCTGGTCCAGGTCCAGTTCCTCGCCATAAAGGCAGTGAACGGTCCCATTTGATTGCACAATCAATTGCATTATTGAGGCTCCTTTTATCGGGTACGGCGTTGAATATTCCGACGAGGTCGGTCCACAAGCAATTGATCCAGCCCTGCCTGTACGGCAGTCATCCGCGTGGTAATGCTCTGCCGCAGCCACTGGTTGTCACGCAATTGCTGTGGCTCAATGCCTTGGACAATGCGT
>CAMCFM010000547.1 GCA_945874095.1 Candidatus Kuenenia stuttgartensis | reverse complement strand
CGATTGCAATTTGCAAAATGGCTTTCAGATCGAAATGCGCCGACCACAGCTCGTTCGATCGTCAATCGTGTCTGGCAATCTTATTTTGGTACTGGACTGGTTGCAACTGCTGAAGATTTAGGGAGCCAGAGCGAAGCACCAAGCCATCCAGAATTACTGGACTGGCTGTCAGTGGATTTCATGGATCACGGTTGGAGCCTGAAGCATCTGCACGAGACCATCACAAACAGTTCGGCTTATCGTCGATCCTCAAAACCGACTTCGTTACAACTACAAAAAGACCCATATAATCGGCTTTTAGCACGTGGACCACGTCAGAGAGTCGATGCAGAAGGCGTCAGAGATATTGCACTGGCTGCAAGCGGATTATTAAATCCAGCCGTTGGCGGACCAAGTGTATTTCCTCCCGCTCCTGAATTTCTTTTCAAACCACCGGTGAGCTATGGACCGAAAGTGTGGCGAGAGGATAAAGGGCCAAACCGATATAGAAGGTCACTTTACACATTCCGGTTCCGCTCTGTACCATACCCGGTTTTACAGACATTTGATGCACCTAACGGCGATGTATCGTGTGTGCGTCGTGCCAAATCGAATACTCCAATGCAGGCATTGGTGACACTGAATGAGACGACTTTTGTCGAATCTGCTCGAGCCCTGGGATTAAAGACCGTGGAAGAGGGTGGGAAGAGCGATCATGAGCGAGCGACATTTGCATTTCGAAGATGTTTAAGTCGTACTCCTACGCGACAGGAATTGGCTGTCCTGATCGAGATGAAAACAAAGACTTCTGAATCTGTTGCATCCGATTCAGCAAAAGCCTTGAAACTCGCAGGCATTACAGCAGCAAAGGTAACCGCCATAGAGAACATGGCGACTCCATCGGAATTAGCAGGCTGGGTTGCAGTGAGTCGTGTTCTCCTCAATCTGGACGAGACAATCACCAAGGAATAATGGGCAAAAGATTCAATTCCCCGAAGATTTCTCAGAAAAGCATGAAAAAGAGAGTTCAGCCATGAAATCAGATCACGATCGTTTACGAAGTCGAATTGCAACAACCATTTCCAGAAGATGGTTTATGGAAGAGTGTGGGGTTGGCCTTGGTACGTTGGCTTTACGATCCCTGTTTTCAGGTGAATCTGCAAGTGCGGATACGATGAAACCAGTGGATCCACTGGCTGCCAAGAATCCACATTTTCCTGCCAAGGCCAAGAACATCATTTATCTGTTCATGGCAGGTGCACCAAGTCACCTGGAATTATTTGACAACAAGCCACAGTTGACCAAGTTTGACGGTCAGTTGCCACCCGCAGAGCTATTGAAAGGCTATAGGGCGGCATTTATCAATCCTAATTCGAAGCTATTGGGCCCAAAGTTTAAATTTTCAAAGGTTGGCAAGAGTGGTCAGGAGCTTTCGGAATTATTACCACATCTAGCAACTATTGCAGATGAAATTGCAATCGTAAAGTCCATGTCCACCGATGCGTTTAATCATGCACCAGCCCAGATTTTAATGAACACAGGCAGTCAGCAGTTTGGCAGGCCAAGTCTTGGTTCATGGGCGATGTATGGTCTCGGTACAGAGAGCCGCGACCTGCCTGGCTTTATTGTTTTTAGCTCAGGGAAAAAAGGCCCATCTGGCGGAAATTCGAATTGGGGGTCTGGATTTTTACCCACTGTTTATAATGGAGTTCAATTCCGTAACGCTGGTGATCCCGTTCTTTATCTCTCAAATCCTGAGGGAATTGATGAAACCACTCAGAAACAGACTCTGCAAGCGATCAATCAAATGAATCAATATCATTTGAATTCAGTCGGTGATCCTGAAATTGCGTCCCGCATCAGCGCCTTTGAAATGGCATTTCGGATGCAGACAAGTGCTCCGGAACTGATGGATATTTCGCAAGAGCCGAAGCATATTCTTGAAATGTATGGGGCTGAACCTGGCAAACCCTCGTTCGCAAACAATTGCCTGCTTGCTCGAAGAATGATCGAACGCGGAGTCAGATGTGTTCAACTCTTTCACGAAGCCTGGGATCAGCATGGGAATCTGGTGAACGACCTGAAAGCGAATTGCAAGGATACAGATCAAGCCTGTACGGCACTTGTCAAAGACTTGAAACAAAGGGGTCTCTTAGACGAAACGCTTGTTATCTGGGGCGGAGAATTTGGTCGGACCCCGATGGTTCAAGGCGGTTCTGATGGGCGCGATCACCACCCAAATGCATTTTCGATGTGGATGGCTGGCGGTGGTATTAAGCCTGGCATTACCATCGGAGCATCCGATGAACTCGGTTTTAATGCTGTTGAAGACAAAGTGCATGTTCACGACCTACATGCGACCATCTTACATTTACTCGGTTTTGACCACTTGAAATTAACCTATCGCTTTCAGGGGCGAGATTTCAGGTTGACTGACGTTGCCGGAGAAGTCGTCCAGAAACTCTTGGCATAGATCGTGACAGTTCACGACCTATTTTCTTTGAGTCTCTGTCCTAACTGGTAGATCTTTTTCTGGATCTCTGAATTGAGCGGATCTTTAATCAGAATCTGTCGAAGCCATGCCATTGCGACTTGATCACGACCAGATTGAGCCGCAATGTCAGCAATCTTTTCCAGCCAAATTTTATCATCCCGATACAAGGATGCTGTGGATTTTTGTGCAAGCTCTTCAAGCTTATCAATTTGATTCAACTGGGATTCATACTTCCTGGCAAGCTCCGGTTGCTTTTGAAAACGCTGAACCTGAACCATCAATTGGTTGATCTCCCGATCAAGTGGTTTATTTTTTAAAGCAAGTATTAAATCTGATTCAGCGCGTTGATAGCTTTTCCTGGAAATTTGAATCAGGCTTGAGATTCGATAAAATCTTGATTGGAGAGTCGCATCATATTTTATATCCATTTTAGCTTTAGCTTCAGACAGGATTTTTTCCGTAAGATTAAGATCTCCAGAATCCCAGGCGATTTCTGCATTAAGAATCTGGGAACTGATTAAGATTGTATTATCTGACTGATTTTCAAC
>CAMCFM010000546.1 GCA_945874095.1 Candidatus Kuenenia stuttgartensis | reverse complement strand
CCACCGCCCAAAATCACGGCTCCAGGGTCGAGTAGATTCACCAGCCCGCCCAATGATCCACCGAGATATTCGGCGGCTCGTTGAAGCTCTTCGATCACAAGCCTGTCGCCGGCTGCATAACACTCAGCCAGGTAACGGCTTTTGAGCTTTTGATTCGAGCCATTCCACATGCTGAAAAGAAGCGATGTCACGCCATTCTTTTTGGCCTTGTCAAACCGCTTCATCAGGCCTGACTTGCTGGCATAAAGCTCCAGGCAGCCGTACAGCCCACAGCCGCACTGGCGACCATTCGGCTTGGCCTTGATATGGCCAATTTCGCCAGCATTGCCATTTTTGCCTTCAATGACCTGACCGTTCAAAATCACGCAACCGCCTAGTCCTGTGCCCACAAATGCGCCGATCAAGTTGTCCATGCCTTGGCCAGCACCGAGCTTCCATTCCGCATAACAGCCGGCCCGGACATCGTTTCTGAGTATTACGGGGGCTTTCAGGCGATCATGCAGGCGGGCGGCGAGCGGATAATTTACGACATCCATATTGGCGCTGAACAGGATGACACCAGCTTTTACGTCGAGCGGCCCGGGTGATCCAATCCCGACCAGAGAAATCTCTTCAAGGCTTTTTCCAGCCTCAGCCAGAGCGATCTCAGCCGCCTGGATAATGACTTCCACGATGGCATCGCCACCTTGGCGGGCTGGGGTCGAAAGCTTGCCTCGTCCAAGGATCTGATTGTTGGGATCGATCACAGCCACAAGGGTTTTTGTACCACCCAGATCCACACCAAGTACCAGACCTTCGTTCGCTTTGCTCGCCATAGATCACCCTGCTTTTCGGCATTGATTGATGAAGCCCACAAGGGGGGTAGTGCCAGCGTATCTGGTCTCTATCATGTCGTAGCCCAACTCGTTCGGCAACAGGTTGACAACCCCGATTTGCATGATCCACCCACATAACCGGAATTCTGGCCTTAAAAGTGAACGAACAGGCCGAAAAATAACTTCCGGTTTTATGATGATTTTGGATTTCTGAACAACGTCCATTCATCATAATGTCCATTTTCATATTTCATTCGGCCTCAATAAGGAGATATCTTTAAAATGGAGTTTTCTGTGGGCATGAACAGGTAGCAAACCAAACGATAACAATGATTTACGGCGTGATCTTACGTCTTCGAATTCAAGGGTACCGGCCACGCAATTCACACCTGATCAATCTTTCGTCTCATACGAATCAAGAATCTATACCCCTCTCATTCTGAAATCTGGAGTTTGAGTCTGAGATTCGAGTCAGAGCCCAACAGTGATTCATAATCCTATGATGAACAACGTGTTATGTAGGCCATGTCCCCTGACATGGAGGGCTTTGGCCTTGTTTTTCAGAACGAGGCAAATCAATTTGGTATAATATTTACATGCGTAATTGACTGAAAGTGCGAAAACTAATCGGTCAGGGGACCAGACCTACAAAAAAAATCCTCTTCTGAGCGTGATTGGGGTTTAATATACAACATTTGCATGATACGCTTAATTTAAGTTGGGATTAATTATTAATCTCATTAGTTGCCTCAATGTGTCAAGCTAAAACTGTTTGTTTGAGAAAAATCATGAGTTGCCCCCACTTCCTACCCTACATATCGCATTGCCCGCCCGGTTTTGGCATAATACGGCTTAGCAAGCCCCGCCGGCATCTGACACACAAGCCCGTTCCCAGAATCTCTAAAAGCCGAGGTATCCACAAGTCGCATGAAGCTTCTTCACTTCCGCGCCCTCTTGTTTACAGCCGCCACTCTGGCCGCCATGGCTGGCACCAGCCTTGCCCAGGAACTCATCCCTCACGCGCAGGACGCTCCTCCCGGCCCTGCCCTGTCGCCGTCTGAAGCCATCGCCAAGATGCAAGTCCCTCCTGGATTTGTGGTTGAGAGTGTTGTGGCCGAACCAATGATCGTTAATCCTGTGGCCATGACGTTTGACGATGCCGGTCGGATCTGGATCACCGAAAGCCTTGAGTATCCTCGACTGTCGGCTGGCAAAGGCCGGGATCGGATCAAAGTTCTTGAGGATACGGATCATGATGGGAAAACCGACAAAGTTACCGTGTTTGCCGAAGGCCTGAATATTCCGTCCGGCATTGCCATCGGCCACGGCGGTGTCTGGGTCGTCAATTCACCTGACCTGCTGTTTTTGCAAGACACCGACGGCGATGGCAAAGCCGATAAGCAGGAAGTGATCGTCACCGGCTTCGGCCGCGACGACACCCACGAACTGCCCAACAGCCTGACCTGGGGCAATGACGGCTGGCTTTATGGCTGGAACGGGGTTTTTAACAGATCTTCAATCCGCTACCGTGGCAAGACTTACGACTTTACCGCTGCGATTTTTCGGATCCATCCGAAAACCCGCGACTTCGAGCTGTTCTGTGAAGGAACTTCCAACCCCTGGGGCATTGCGATCAACGCTGAAGGCGAGCTTTTCGCCAGCGCCTGCGTGATTGATCACCTCTGGCACCTCTCTGAAACTGGCTATTACCACCGCCAGGGCGGCCCCTATCCGCCGTTTACCTGGAAGCTGGAGTCGATTGTCGATCACCTTCACCAAAAACGGGCGTATTGCGGGATCACGTTTTTCGACGGTGCCAACTTCCCCAGCGAATATCGACGCAAGCTCTTTATGGGTAACATTCACGGCAATGCGATCAACCTCGACACCGTCGCCAAAAATGGATCCACCTACAGCGCCAAGTCGCAAGACGATTTTTTAAAAGCCAACGACGCCTGGTTCATGCCTGTGGTCCAGAAAACAGGCCCTGACGGTGCTCTGTACATCGTGGACTGGTACGACCGGTATCACTGTTATCAGGACGCCAATCGCGACCCAGCCGGCATCGACCGCTTGAAGGGCCGGATTTATCGTGTTCGCTACGATAAAAACAAGCTGTTGCCGGTGGAAGATTTGTCGAAAAAGACAGGTTCAGAACTGGTGGACATGCTGGGTCATGAGAATGTCTGGCATCGCGAAACCTCGAGGCGAATTCT
>CAMCFM010000545.1 GCA_945874095.1 Candidatus Kuenenia stuttgartensis | reverse complement strand
TTTTACAGCGAGCTGATGCACCGTACAGCGCGCCATGCAGACAAGCTCTGCGTGCTCAGGGCCGTCAGTACCGACGATAATGCCCACAGTTCGTCAGCCTATTACATGCTCAACGGTCGGCCCCATGCCCCGAAGAATTTCGAGAACGCCAAACCCGGTGCGCCCAACGACTTCCCGAGTCTGGGCGGAGTGGTGATGTCCACCAGGCGCAAATCGCAGGGCGGTTTCAGCGCGTTGCCACCAGCAGTCACGTTGCCTCAGAGGGTGGCCAATACGGATGGGAGCGTATGGCCGGGTCAGGACGGCGGATTTATGGGACGAACCAGCGACCCTTGGCTGGTAAATTTCGATGCCCGTCTGGCGAACCCGCAGATTGCAGAACTTCAGCTGGATACAGGTCTTGAGCCTCACCGAGCTGGCCGGCGACGCGATTTGCTCGACCAGATTGCCCGGCTGGTAGATTCCAAAATCGAGGTGGCCGAGTCGTTTGATCCCAACAGCTCAAGGGCTTGGGAACTGATGATGCAACCCCGGGCCCGGCAGGCGTTTGACTTGAGTTTGGAAACGGACGGGATGCGTGATCTTTATGGACGGTCTCCGTTTGGCCAGAGTGTTTTGATGTCTCGCCGACTGATCGAGTCGGGAGTTCGACTGGTGCAGGTCAACTGGTTTCGTGGACAGGATGAACCTGATCAGAATCCGGTCTGGGATTCGCACCGGGATGAGACAAATCGGCTCAAGAACGTGCTTGTTCCGCCCACCGATCAAGCTTTAGCAGCCTTGCTGGGCGATTTGGAATCACGTGGTCTATTGGAAGAGACACTTGTGGCCGTGATTTCCGAGTTTGGCCGGAGCCCGCGATTGGATGGTGGAGGTGGCCGGGGTCACTGGGGGCACGTTTTCAGCGTTGCTCTGGCTGGTGGTGGGATCAAGGGCGGGATGGTTCATGGGGCATCGGATTCGATGGCAGCGTGGCCCAAGGATGGTCGGGTCTCACCAGAAGACTTGCATGCAACGATACTTACTCTGATGGGGATCGCTCCTGAGACGGAGTTGGTCGATCCATTGGGTCGGCCGTTTATGCTCAGTCGAGGCGAAGTCATTCAGCCGATAATAATTTGAAAAACTGGGGTTGATCCCAAATTCGGGAAATCTTGGCCCAAAATCAGGAATTCTCTTGACTGACCGATCCAATTTGTTTAGTATTCGCATAGCCTTGGAAGGCTACCTGTGAATGGACATCGCGGATAAATGCTCAAGGAGGAGAAGCGACATGGCGGATCGTCGCGTTAAAGAGCGTGAGCGCGTCTGGGGACGTCGCCCGGTTATTTTAAGATTTGATCCAGGGCATACCCGGCCCGTGGAACCAAAACAATCAGATGCACTCGCAGCTGAAGATGCATCAGCGATGCTGGCTGCTTTGTTTCAAAGCGTGATTCAGACTGACGGGATTTACCAGGAACCTGCTCCGAAGGTTTCAGAGCCACCGCCTCAGTGGTTTTTGGTGGATTCCCATGAATCCAACGCCATTCGGATTCCGATCGAGATCGAACAAAACGAGGCTGAGATGGAGCCAGAGTCTGCGGAATCAGCCACAGCGATTGCCGAACCTCCGCCAAAGCCAAAAAATCGATCGTTCTGGCGACTTCAGGGGCCACACATGTCATTCCACATCTTTCCACCGCGACAATCTTGATTTCGTGTCGCGACGGGTTGAGACGGAATTTCGCAGTCCTCCGATGACTAAACGCCAAAAACAAGCCTGACAGCCTGTTATGTGTGCGTAAACTCATGTTCAAATTGCCTGTTTTGTGCAAAGTGGTCATTCAGCCTGTTCTGGCTGAACAGCCTTGTTCGATACAGGCCGTAATCCATCCCTTTTTTGAAGGGAAAAGGCTCGAGCCTTTGTTGAAGCGGATGGTCCCCGTGGGTATGCTTAGGAAAGTGAAGACGGGTGAAGGAAGAAATCACGAGTCACATTGTGATCAGCACGCCTTTCCCTCCCACCATACACACACGATGCAGCACCAAGAGTTTGATCACTGGGGGAGTGGAAATATGACTTCAGACCGATTGCTTTCCGCGATCAGGATGGATTCGCCAGCGCGGTCCAACGGCTGGGTTGGCGCAACTCTCGTTCCCACGAGCTATGAGCCAAATTATAAGTATCCGTTGATTGTTGGGCTGCATGGGCGCGGTGGAGACGAACTCCAGGCCGCCAAATGGGTGCAGCGAATCAGCGACCGTAACTACCTTGGCTTTTGCCCGCGTGGACTTGTCCAACTGCCTCGCCGAGGTCAATTCGCCTGGGGGAACCCGGCTGAACAATCACCAACTGCCGCATCCGACTGGAAATCTCTCTCGACCGCCGAGAAATTTAACCAGCTGGTCCAGTCCGAAATCTCCGACCCAATCGCTGCTGGCGAATTTGCTGTCCTTGACCAGATTCGACGCATGCAAGATGATCTGAGCGTTCATCCGGATCGCGTCTTCCTGTTCGGTGTTGGTGAAGGTGCATCCATGGCGTATCGTCTGGCCCTGAGCTTTCCGGACCGTTTTGCCGGTGTGATTTCAATTCAGGGCTGGCTCCCGACAGACTTACGCTATCTGAGCCGGTACCATGAATCACGACGCCTCAAATTTCTCGTTTTGCACGGCGCCTGGGATGAATCCCTGCCAATTGAAGAGACCAAGCGTCAAGTCAATGAAATGAAGGGTGCCGGCCTGAACGTCGCGTTCCAGACCTATCCCACCGACGGCAACCCAGTTGGCCCCATGTTCGACACGGTCAACACCTGGCTGATGCGGCAGATCCATTCGTCAATTGGTTGATATAAGTCATTTCGCAATAAGAAATAAACCGAAAGAACCAAGCTTTGAAAGGCTTGGTTCTTTTCGTTTTTCATACCAAAGTTTTACCCGCGATCAACGCTCCGTGGCTTTTCGTAACTTCGGCTTAGGCTTGGATTTTTCCGTCGCCACATCGGCTTTGAGCAGTTCAATGGCCTTGGATAGCTGTTCGTCCTTGCCAG
>CAMCFM010000544.1 GCA_945874095.1 Candidatus Kuenenia stuttgartensis | reverse complement strand
CCCATCACCCAAATGGCAGGATTGACAGCCATCTCTTCGGAAAGGGCTTCCAGAGTGGCCTGGCCGAAGCTGATCTGGCGAGTTGAAGTTGTGGCAGGCTCCTGGATTTTACGAGTGTCGGACGAATACACATGTCGAGAGGCTGTCTCAGGGGCGGGCACAGGGCTTTGCTCAGCGAATTGGCGACCTTCCTGCACCAGTTCAGCCACTTCTTTTTCAATCTTGTCAAATGCATCGTCACAATTGGCATTCATCCGGAGTCTTAAAATCGGGCAGAGTTTCTTCCATTCCTCGACATCGTCCTTGGTGCGATAGGTAAAATCTCCCATACCTTCGGCATGCGCACGGGTTCGATAGGTTTTGCACTCAATCAGAGTCGGTCCCTGACCAGCGCGGGCACGGGCGACAGCTTCACCGGCCACTCGGTAAACTTCCAGAACGTCGTTGCCGTCAATCTCATAGCCGGGGATCCCATAAGCTGATCCGCGATTGCCGACGCTGGGGTTACCGCTGGCATATGCAAACGGAACTTCTGTGGCGAACTGGTTGTTTTCGCAGATAAACAGGACTGGTAATTTCCAGATCGAGGCCATGTTCAGGCCTTCGTGGAACGCTCCATTATTGACAGCACCGTCACCGAAAAAGGCGACACCGACCGTGCCGTTTTTGAGGATTTTGGAGCTATAACCACCGCCACACGCCTGCAGGATACAGGGGCCGACGATTCCGCTGGTACCCATCATCCCAATTTCAGGAGAGAACAGGTGCATGCTCCCGCCCCGGCCCTGCGAGCAACCTGTGCTCCGGCCAAAAAGTTCGGCCATCAGCTCTTTGGGAGGCATGCCTTTGGCCAGTGCGTGACCGTGGCCCCGATGGGTACTGAAAACGACATCCTGATGGTTCAGATGGGCACAAACACCGGTCGCAATCGCCTCTTCGCCCACATAAGTGTGGCATGCGCCGTGAACCAGACCTCGCTGATGGGAGCGGGCCAGTTCCTCTTCGGTCTGGCGAATGATCTGCATGGTGCGAAAAAGGCTGCCAAGCAGTTCGTCAGGCAAGTTCGTGGGTAAGTTCGCCATGTTGGATCAGTCCTTCTTTTCAGATCGAAATGTCTGCACCGGATGCTGTTCGTGGCCGGGTGTTCCGCCTGCGTTCATGGCCATATTGCCACCGTCCATCGGAATGATCGCCCCTGTGATCCATTCCGATGCATCCGACGCCAGCAGCACAGCCAGCCCTGAAATATCGTTGGGCTGGCCCAGTCTGCCAGCCGGAATACCCTTCAGAAAGCGGCCTTCCAGGGTCGGATCCTGCTCCATGCGGGCAGAGAGGCTGGGGTTGATGACCTGAGCCGGAGTGACGCAGTTCACACGTACGCCCCGGCAGCTCCATTCCGTGCTGAGTTCACGCGTCATCTGGACCACGGCACCCATGGCCATGCTGTAAGCAATGTGGCCGCGCCCCAAAGCGGTGGTGCTGGCCAGAGAGCCTATGTTCATGATCGAGCCACGCCCCTGGGCGAGCATCCTTCGGCCAGCTTCCTGGCACATCGCAAACCGCCCTACAACAAGATTTTGCAGGACTTTATGGAGATTAGCGATGGTCAGATCCTCAGGCTTGGAGAGAATCCCATCGCCAGCGATATTGCCGAGAAAGTCGACCCGGCCGAATTCGGAATCGACTCGCCTGAAGAGTTCAGCGATGGCGTCGGGGCTGGAGACGTCGGTGTTTTCTACAATAGCCCGCCGGCCATGTCGGCGCACATCGATGGCGGTGGCTTCAGCGCCGTCGAGGTTTCGGTCGACCAGGACGAGGTCGGCTCCTGCTTCAGACAAAGCCAGAGCGGTGGCCCGGCCCATGCCTTGGGCGGCACCTGAAACGACGGCCACACGGCCGGTGAGATCAAAGAGTCTCATCTGGTTTTCCTTGGGAAGTTCGACTTTCGGCGGGTTGATGCCCAAATCATAACAAAAAAGACCAGCCAACAGCAGGGGCCGCTTTGAGGTTTATGGTGAATTGATTCTCCTGGAAATATGAACCAGCCATAGAACTTTCATGAATCCTCAGCCAGGTCTTGCCTACCCGTTCGCAATGCAGTATCAAATCGATTATGATTTTGCTGAAATCTCCTGAATGTCCACTGTCATTGAATGGTCAATGATGGTTTGAAGGATGGACGGTTGTCTCCTGCCCCGAGTCTGAAATCCCGCAGAAAGTGCCATCACATGCCCAATAAAGCAATTCATCGCCGATCCATGATGCAATCGACCCTGGCCTGGGCCGGCGCCATCGTTCTGAACAGCCAGGTCAGCCGTGGAGCGGGCTTTCGTTCAGCGAACGACAGGCCCCGCATGGCCGCCCTCGGCACTGGCAGCCGCTGGTCGCAAAAAGCCACTGGCCTCAAAGGGCCTTGGGGATCGGCCACCGGCATGGCCGAATTCGGTGATTATGTTGCTCTTTGCGATGCCGACGGCAGCCGCCGATATCTGGCTGCCGGGCTTGTGAAAGAGTGGCAGGGCAAAACGCCTGATGTTCTGACCGATTATCGCTCGATCCTCGACCGCAAGGATATCGATGTCGTCCACATCTCCACCCCCGACCACTGGCACGCCAAAATGGCGATTGAAGCCATGCGTGCCGGCAAAGACGTTTACTGTGAAAAACCAATGACACTGACGATCGAGGAAGGTCAGTTGATGGTCGATACCTGCCGAAAAACCGGCCGGATTGTGCAGATCGGCACCCAGCAGCGTAGCGAGCAGACATTCCTCCAGGCCATCGCCCTGATCCGCGACGGCCGCATTGGCAAGGTGAAAAAAGCCACCTGCGTCATCAATGGAGCACCGGTCAGCCCTTCCATTCCTGTAGCTGAAGCTCCGAAGGAACTCGACTGGGACCTTTGGGTTGGTCCAGCCCCGAAAACGCCGTTCCGCTATTTGGCCAGCGATAACGGCGAGACCAAAAGCTGGTCGCGATGCCATTACGAATTCCGCTGGTGGTACGAATATTCCGGCGGCAAGCTCACCGACTGGGGCGCTCA
>CAMCFM010000543.1 GCA_945874095.1 Candidatus Kuenenia stuttgartensis | reverse complement strand
GGCCGCCGCTCCACGCTTCGTCAAAATCTCGACACCCTTGAACGAAGTTTTGATCAAGCCCGAGAGCTTCAGGCTTTGGACGAATTCGAGTCTCAGGCGATGACCCTGCTGACCAATCCACAGACCAAAATTGCGTTCGACCTGAGCCTGGAAGATCCGCGAGTTCGCGATCGATACGGCCGCAATGCCTGGGGCCAGCAGCTTCTTCTCGCCCGCCGATTGGTCGAAGCCGGTGTGGATGTCCTTACCACCAGCTTGAACGGCCCTCTCTGTGGTCGTGTCCAGAACTGGGACGACCATGCGGTAAACCACAACGTCTTTGAAGCCATGAAGTTCCGATCTCAAGCGTACGATCAGGCGGTTTCCGCATTGATTGAAGATATCTACGCCCGGGGACTGGACAAGCGGGTTCTCGTGGTTGTCACAGGCGAGTTTGGGCGAACTCCCAAGATCGAATATTCGGCAAGCACAGGAGCAGGCGACGCCAGTGCCGCAGCCGGCACCACCCAGCCTGGCCGCGACCACTGGCCACGCGCCTTTTCAAACATCTGGGCAGGTGGAGGAATCGAAACCGGCCGATTCATCGGGGCGACCGACAAACGTGGCGAAGATGCGATTGAGCGGATCTGCGGCCCTGGCGACTTTCTGGCCACAATCTATCACCACCTCGGTATCGACTCTGCAAAAACCTTGATCAAAGATTTCAACGGCCGACCAACCCCAATCGTCGATCACGGCAGCCCGATCCCGGGACTCTTCGCTTAAGATCAAGCAAAAATCACGGCTTACGAGTTTATGGATGTCCAGAGGACATGCCGGGTGCCCCTATGCAAAAAATCTTGACTTGAGGGGACACTAGTGACCTTGAGATGCAAATTCAAAATAGGGTCACCATATACCTGAAAAAATTGATCACAGGTGATATGATAAATTAACTTGGTACGAATCACTCCATAGTCACTCGTCAGGTGTATCCACAGTGAGTAATGAAGCCTTCAAGTCAGCTTGTCAAGCGCACAGTCTTGGGCAATTGGATCACGCTGATCGGCTTTTCCGCGCAGTACCGTCAAACGCACCTGAGTTTCCAGATGCAGTCATGGCACTGGCTGTGATCGCTTATCAAAGAGGGCGATTCCCCGACGCTGTTGTTCATTTTTCAAAGTTTGCCGCACTCCGACCCGGCGATGCCGCCAATCACTGTAATCTGGGTGAATGCCTGCGTGAATGCGGCCGGCTGGACGAAGCTTTGTCCCAGATCAAACTCGGCATTTCTTTAGATCCGGATCAACCAGACGCGTTTAACAGCCTTGGCCTGATTTATCACTCCCAACGCAAGCTGGAACTGGCAGAAGAGGCCATCCGCCAGGCCCTGAAATTACGACCTCAGTTCCCCATGGCGTTGATCAACCTTGGTATGGTTCTTCAAGAAAAGCGAAAGCTCAAAGAATCGGCATTGTTGTTTCGCCAAGCCTTGGAACTTGACCCTGACAACCCCATGGGTAATTCGAATCTTGGCCAGATTCTTGTCGAAATCGGGCGGGTCGACGACCTGGACGAAGCCGAGCAGTGCTGCCTGAAAGCGGTACGAATGACACCTGATCGCCCTCATCCAATCAATAATCTTGGGAACGTTTATCGAGCCATGGGCCGCTATGAAGAGGCATTGGAATGCTATCATAAAGCCATGGCCATTGCTCCCGACCTGGCCATGCCACTCAACAACATGGGTCAGGCACTTCAGGGCCGGGCCCGTTATGAGGAAGCCTCGGATTACTATTTAAATGCCATTTCCAGAGATCCTAATTCCGCCCGATTTCACGCAAACTTTGCAAGTATGCTGAACGATCAGGACCTCCACGAAGAAGCGTTACTGCGTTACCAGCATGCACTCGCCATCGATCCACTCCATGCGGAAAGTCATTTTGGAGTTGGTCAGGTTTACATGCAATTGCAAGACTCCGAATCCGCTGAAGCGGCGTTCCGAAAATCACTTGAAATTGACTCTGAACTGACAGCTCCAAGAATTGGCCTGGCAAACCTTTACTCGGAAATGGGCAACTTCGAGAAAGCCGAAGCTGAATCTGCAATTGCATTAAAATCACACCCAAAACTTGTCGAAGTTTATTATCAAAGAGCGACACATCAGAAAGGCAAAGTGACCGACACCGACTTAGAGCAGATGCAAAATCTGCTGAACGAAAAGTATTTTGGCGAAGGGGCCAAGGCTCAGCTTAATTTTGCCTTGGGATCTGTGTTCGACAAACGCAAAAATTTCGCAATGGCAGGCCAGCATTTCCAATCGGCCAATGAACTTCAAAACGCTGCCAAATTAAAGCGCAATGAGTTCTACGACCCAAACAATTTCTCGGAATGGATCACCAAAAACATTGAATCGTTTACTCCAGAACTGATGAAGGCATTTCAGGGACAAGGCCATGAAAGTCGGAGACCGATTTTTGTGATGGGCTTGCCGCGATCAGGCACAACATTAACAGAACAGATTCTGGCATCACATTCATCCGTTCACGGCGCCGGCGAATTGATCTTTGTGAGCAAGTCGTTTGAAAAATTACCAGAGACCCTTGGCCTGACAGGTTCGGAATCATTCTCAGCTGTTAAGTCGCTCCACTCTCTGGGATTAAAAGCGAGCGCGGAATTGTTTCTGAAAGAAATTTCAAACAAGAACTCTGAGTTACCACACGTTGTTGACAAAATGCCGGACAACGTCAACTTGCTCGGCTGGATCAACCTCATGTTCCCTAACGCCCGCGTGATCCACTGCCGCCGCGACCTTCGTGATATTGCACTTTCTTGCTTCCAAACCTGCTTCGGATCGATCCGCTGGGCCAACAATTGGCAGGACATTGCTCGCCGATTCACTGACTATTTACGTGTGGTGAAGCACTGGGAGAGCATTGAAGGGATCGAGTGGCTCGACTTCCCTTACGAAAAAGTCACGGAAGATACGGAAGGTTATGCTCGAAAATTGATCGACTATGTTGGCCTGGATTGGGAGCCTGACTGCCTGAATTTTCACGAAACCAA
>CAMCFM010000542.1 GCA_945874095.1 Candidatus Kuenenia stuttgartensis | reverse complement strand
GACTTTTTGAGCTTGTCTACACATTGCTGAGCTTTGCTGTCGGTATCGAGTTTCAGATCTGTCGGATCATCAGGAGTCGGCTGCGAGCGGGCACCGGCCACGATCACCGCACCGAAGTCGATTGCATTCCCATCGACCGCAAATTGAGTGTCGCGAAGGATCCGCTTCACACCGGACATTCGGCCAAACCAGTGGTCGTGATTGCCAGGACTGAGGACGTGGGCAATGCCGGCTCGCTTCGAGAGCCATGCCAAGTCGCGCTGAACGCTGGCATGAGACTTGGCGGCTGAGATGTCGCCTGGGAGCAGGACGATGTCGTTTCGCTTGACCGTTTCCGACCAGGCCTGGGCGATCTTGCGGGAGTTCTTGAACCAGGGCGGTTCATTGGAAGCTGAAACGAAGGCCATTTCGGCGGGCATTGAGCCAAAACTGAGGTGAAAGTCGGACAAGCCCCAGACGCGGGTCGGGGCTTGTACGATCAGATTTTTATTCGGTTCCATTCCGGCAGGGACTCAAAGAGGAATGGTTCAACGAACAGCGGTTTCGATCGCTCGTGGCACCACAACAGGGTTTTGATTCTTAATTTCGGTGTTCTGGCTGGATACCGCGATGACCGTCTTGGCCTGAAGCACGGATTTGACCATTTCGTCAACCGATGGACTCATCCATGAAAGCAGGAATGGAGTGGGCAGAACACCCAGAGCCACCGTGAAGAAGACGAGCGGAATGGCGATGATGATCTCGCGAGATGTCATGTCAGGATAAGAGCCTGAATGACTGTCGCCGTGAGCATGATCGTCGTGACCGTGTCCGCCATGGCCATGATCGTCAGCAGAAGCACCGGCTGGCTTGCCGAGGAAGATTCGCTGGAGTGTCCAGAGCACATAAGCGGCCGTCAGGATGACGGCTGCCGCAGCCAGAATACCGATGGTTTTGTTGAAGTTAAACGCAGCCAGAACCACGAAGACTTCAGCGACGAAACCACAGAGGCCAGGCAAGCCCATGGATCCAAAGAAGATCAGGAATGAGATGCCTGCATAGATCGGCATGGTGGCGAAAAGGCCGCCAAACTTATTGAGGTCACGAGTGTGGGCCCGCTCGTAAATCACACCCACCAGGAAGAACATTCCCGTGGAGGTGATGCCGTGAGCGATCATCATGAACATGGCACCGTTTACGCCATAGCTGTAGATACGAGGGTCGCCGGAGATGCTCATGGCAGCCATCCCCAAAGTGACGTAACCCATGTGACTGACAGAGCTATAGGCAACCAGTTTTTTGAAGTCGGTCTGTGCCATGGCGGCCAATGCACCATAGAGGATGCTGAAGACAGCCAGCAGAGCCACAAAGTAAGAGAGTTCCTGAGCTCCACCGGGGGCCAGTGGCCAAGCCATTCGGATCATCCCATATCCACCAATTTTCAGAAGGATTCCAGCGAGAATCATACTGATTGGAGTGGGGGCCTGAACGTGAGCGTCGGGCAACCAGGTGTGGAACGGGAAGCTTGGGAGCTTGACGCAGAAGCCGACCAGGAAGAGGGCAAAGATGACGGTCTGGATCGAGCGACCGTAGAACTCGGTTTTCGTGGCCGCTTCCGTCAGCTTCACAATGTCAAAGGTATGGGCTTTGAAACCCGTTTCCTGGAGCTGATAAGAGACAGGGCTGACTTCCATGACGCTGGCTGGGCGATCGCCGGGCCAGAAGTAGAGGATCAGGATGGCAACCAGAATGAAGACCGAACCGAAGAGTGTGTAGAGCAGGAATTTGATGGCGGCGTATTCGCGATTCTCACCACCCCAGATGCCGATCAGGAAGTACATCGGCAGGAGCATGACTTCAAAGAAGACATAGAACAGGAAGAGGTCGAGTGAGAGGAAGACACCGATCATGCTGGCGGTGAGTAGCAGAAAAAGGCTGTAGTAGCCTTTGACTGATTTCTCGATCGGGAACGATGCCAGACATGAGAGGACTGCCACAAAACCAGCGAGCACCAGGAGGCTCAAGCTGATTCCGTCAACACCGAGATAATACTGAATGTTGAAGGCAGGAATCCATGGAAGGCGGACCACCAGATCGTTTCGTCCATCGTGACCGTTGGCTTTGAACTCAATGGGCTGGTTGTCAGTTCCATCGGCGGCCTTGATGATGGAGTTGTTCAGAACGCGATCGGCAAGTGTCAGGGAAGCTGGTGAAATACCGCTTTGATTCGGCATCAGATAACTGACAAAGGTGATCAGTGTCAAGGCAAACGTGCCCAGACAGACACCAAGAGCAAGCCATTTGATCAGGCGTTCCAAATTCTTGGGCACGGCCAAAACGGCCAGTGAACCCGCAAACGGGAGGAGCCAGAGGGAGGTCAGCAGGATATTGTCACTCAACATGGTTCCGGACCATTCGCTTATGGCTTGAGCACGATGATACGTGCGACATTGGGAATCGAACGAGAGAGGCAAACCCTGGCAACGACCAGAATTTACCGAGCCAGAATGAGATCAACCTTGAATCCATAGATACAGGCCGCAGAAGAGAACCACGACGCCGACTGTCAGAACAGCCAGATATTGTCGCAGCCGACCGGTTTGCAGCAACTGGCTTCGAGAGCCAATCTTGAGAACGGTTTCGGCAACTCCATTGACCATGCCGTCAATTGCCGTCCGGTCAAATACGTTACTGAACCGACTCACGATCATCGTGGTTTTGGCTGCACCATTGACGATCCCGTCCACAACAACCTTGTCAAACCTGGCAATGTTGTAAGCCAGAGACATGATGGGCTGGACAAAAATCGTGTCGTAAACCTTATCGAAATACCACTTGTTCTGAAACAGGTTGTATAGGAAGGCAAAGTTTTTCGCAAATGGTTCAGCGTTGAAAATCCGCCAGCGGGAATAGAAGAGAGCTGCTCCACCAATGCCCAGAGAGGCCACCACAAAGCTGACCAACATGGCCGGCATGTGATATTCGGCAAGGCTCGGGGTGACTACTGGGGCACAGTATGAAAGCATCTGCTCCAGAATCGGCTCGCCGAATGGGAGAATCGTGATCGGAT
>CAMCFM010000541.1 GCA_945874095.1 Candidatus Kuenenia stuttgartensis | reverse complement strand
TCGAGAGCTGGCGGGAAAGGTCGTTCAGGAACGCTGCATAACCCTTGTGAAGGATCGGAGCGTTGCCAGCGAAGACTCGCAGCTTGACCCGGTTCTTGCACTGCTTCAGAGCGTTGTTGACCGTCTCCAGACATCTCCAGTGAATCTTCGGGCCGTACCAGGAGCAGTTCACAAGGATCTCGGAACCGGTCTTCTTCCGGCCTGTCAGGGTATAACGAGGAGGCTCGTGAACGGCCCCATAGCCTGGAAGAAGCACCAGACGCTCGGAATAGTTCTGCTGGGCGATGATCGGCAGGTCCACTTCCTGACCACTGATGAAGTAGTCAATCTTGCCACCAAAGGTGCTGGCAGGGTGGCCGGTCATGATCATCTGGACCGGTGCAATCCGCAGGTTCGACATGAGGATCGAAGGCAGGGTCATGCCGATGTCAGGGTAGATGACGGCTGAGAATTCGTTGACTTCGAACGATGTGGCGTCAAGCCGGGCACCGTCGAAGCTAACCTGGCGGACGTCCTTGAACATCGATGTATCAAGCTGGTCGGCCGAGCGAATCGAGTGCATCAGGGTCAGGTCGAAGTCTGGCATCAGCGATTCGATGTACTGACCGAGAGTCCGGTGAACGCTGTGACCCTTGAACCAGTAATCGCTGAAGACGGCGATTTTGCGAGGGTTGGGCGTGTTGCGGATCGGAACTTGAATGTGGCGCTGGATCGACTGATTGATGATCTCTTTGGCGCGACGCTCTTCGGGGATGCCCAGATAGGTGCAGCCGAAGTAGAGTTCCTGAACGTCGAAGGCTGGAAGGACGCGGTGGTCCATCTGGGCCAGGAAACGCGACAAGTTGCGTGTGACTCGCTCGTTGCAGTTTCCGCTGAAGACAACCTTCCAAGTCTGGTAGAGCCACTTGCTGGCGAGGTCGGCGTTCAGAAGGAGGAGGTTGGCGACGTCGACTTCTATCTCGTTACGAGCCGAGTAGAGGACCATCGTCTTATAGATTTCCTGCTTCTGACCACGCACCATCAGAATGTGCTGGTCGGTGTTGGAACGCAGGCAGCCGGCGATGACGTTGCCGATCAAGGCATTGTACATCAGGACCGGGAAGGCGACCTGTTCCATGATTTCAAAGTCAGGCTGAACGAACACGGAGAGGGCCGTGGAGACGATCCGACCAAGATATTGGCGTTCGGCGTCGTTAATCCCAAGAATGTTGAGATTGTTCAGTGTTTGGAACAGGTGGATAAAGGCGGCGTTGTATTGCTGCTGGTTACCGGCTGCATACGATGCGAGGAGATTTTTCAGAATCACCTGAGGATCGTTTTGATCCGGTGCAGCGGGTGCCGATGCGGCAGGCGGAATGACCAGAGGGGGCAAGTTCAGTGGCTGTGGTGTAGACATTGGTTTTTCTTGTACGGCCTGGACAGGAGGAATTACGAGAGCGTTTGGTACCGGCTGGGATACAGTCGGCATTTTGATCGTGGCCGGCGCGGGTACCGGTTGAGATTCTTTGGGTGGTTGTTGCTTTTGGCCGCCACCCGACTTGCCTTGCTTACTCATATAGATGCATCACAGGGTCTGATCGAGTTAATGAAGTTACCGGCCCTGGTGCGAACAGATCCTGAACATCCGGTCAGGTCATATCTTTCGTAAGCATTAACCGGTTTTGGAAGTCTCAGGTGCATGATGAATTTCATGGTTCCAGAGGCATCCAAAGAGGAGATAGGTTATATGACTCACGGCTGAATACGTTATGATTAAACCCCCTAAATCGTGCCTTGTCAAGTCAGTGGGTCGTGATTTGAGAAGTTCTTCGAGAAGATGTTGACGAGAATCAACCTTGTTTCGTGAGTGTTCGATGTGACCTGAATTCTTTGCGGACCTGAGTTGGAAAGACGCTTGAGAACGCTCTATCCTATGTTAAATGCGAGTTCTGTGGAGGCCTTGACCCTGATTTGTGACGTATAGATTCGGAAATATGGACACACGGAGACGGGCTTTGGTGCGACTTGTCTGAAGGCTCTTAGATTCTGAAAATTTTTGGATGTTGCGATGGGACAGGTCTAACGTTTTGAAACCATCAAGGCAGCTTTGCTTCATGGACCAGAATCTGTTTCGTAATCTTTGCTGTTGTACTTGCAGGTAAACAAGTTACGTCTTTTCAATGGCCAGTGTTTGTGACACTGAACACCTGTCAATCATGTCTCTTGTATAGATCGGCGGAATGTGTCATGGTGGATGGACTTCCGAAAAAAGTTCACTGACTTCGTTTTCACAGGGCTTCTCTGATGACAGGGCCGTCATTTGATGATGACCACAGTCTCGAGATCAGGATGTGTCCCGCCATGACTCCCGTTGAATTCATCACTAAGTGGAAGGTTGCCCAAGGCCGGGAGGATTCCAATTCCAACCCGTTTTTGAACGACCTATGCCATGCTCTGAATCTGCCCAGCCCAGGGCCGTGGACAGGCGACTTCCTGTCATCTGGCTACATATACGAAGCGCCCGTGAATGTGACCGACGCGGACGGCACGCATTCCACCAAAAAAATCGACCTCTATCGCCGCGACTGTTTTATCCTTGAAGCCAAGCAGGGGACCGACGAATCTGCCGAGGCCAGTCTTGAACTTGTTGCCGGAACGACTCCAAAACGACGGGCCAGCCGTTCTGCACCGGTTCGTAAAAACACCAGCCGAATCATTCGCGGCAGGCCCGGTTGGCGCAGATATATTGATGATGCCAAAAAGCAGGCTGAAGCGTATGCCCGCCAACTGCCCGATTCCGAGCACATTCCGCCGATCATCATCGTCTCGGATATCGGCTATCTTTTTGAGTTCTATCACAACTTTCGCGATACGGCCCGATCTTACGAGCCGCTCCCGATCTGGAACAGGTCGCACTCGCTTCGGTTGGAAGATCTGGCTGACCCGGCCGTCAGGGATATTTTTCAAAGGGTCTGGAACAGCCCCCGTTCTCTCGACCCCACCGCTCGCCAAACGGTGGTTACCCGCGACCTTGCCCAGAAGCTTGGCAAACTTGCGGCTGAATTTGATAAGGAT
>CAMCFM010000540.1 GCA_945874095.1 Candidatus Kuenenia stuttgartensis | reverse complement strand
TTCACCAGCGCCATGGATGTGGATGTCCAGAACCGGCTTGACTTTCCAGAGCGGACCGGTGTGGATAGGGCCCTTGCAGTGCGAGCCGCAATGCGGTTAAACGATGCAAAAGGGCCAGGCATTGTGGTGATGTGTGGAACGGCCATGACTGTGGAACGGATTGACGCTGATGGAGTCTGGCTTGGTGGGGCAATAGCACCTGGTTATCGCTTGTCGGCCAAGGCTTTAAATCAAGGCACTGCCGGGCTGATGCAGGTTGGGGCGATTTCTCAGGCCCCTTTGGCACACGGGGCCGAGACAAAAACTGCCATAGAGGCAGGTTTATTTTGGGGACAGGTCGGGGCCGCTAAAGAATTGATCGCTCGAAGTGGTGCCATGGCAGATCATTGGGAGGTCTGGTCGGGCGGCGATGCGACATTGATTGCCCCATGGGCGGCCAGCGAGCAGGCGCGAGTGATTCAAGATTTGGTTTTAATGGGCCTCGCAGATTTTGCGGCCACAGGTTACGGCGATTCGGTATGACAGAAGATTCTATTAGTAAAGCAATTTATGTCACACAGTTCACAGCTGAAGCTTCCGGGGCGATTGCTGTTCTAAGGATTTGGGGGGGCGACGCGACTGGTGTCGCCGACCGTTTGTTTCGACCAAAATACGGACATCGCGGGCTGGCTCAAAGTCAGCCTGGTGAACTCAGGCTTGGTTGGTTCGGGATTGATGAAGTGGTCGCTCTGGTGATTCCAGCAGATTCTGGTGATCTGGAAGTCGAGATTCAGGGCCACGGGAGCCCGATTCTGATAAAGTCGATCTTGCAAAGCCTGAAAGAGAAAAATGTTACAGCGATAAATCAGGATCAGTATCTGAAAGCTCATGGAGTTCTATGGCTGGAGCGAAAGGCTCGCGAGCATTTTAACAGGGTGAATGCGCCCAAAGCGGCGGAAGTGTTGTGGAGGCAAGTGAATGGAGCGATTCGACGTACTTTGGAACGAATCCAGGCCGATCTGAAAGATGGGCAGAAAGAGTCGTCCATGGATTTGATTGACAAGCTTCTCATGACCGCCGTTTGGGGCACGCGTTTGAGTCGCGGTTTTACGGTAGCACTTGCAGGTGCGCCGAATGTAGGTAAGTCGACTCTTGTGAACGCTTTGGCAGGATTTGAGAGAGTTTTGGTCAGTCCGATCGCAGGCACGACGCGTGACCTTGTGGATGTCTGTTTAACGATCAACGGATGGCCTCTGGTGGTCACGGATATGGCAGGTTTAAGGGACGAGACGACGGATTTGCTGGAAGCCTCTGGGATTGCATTGGCAAGAGGTCGTCAAAATGTGGCCGATCTGGTCATTCGGCTCTACGGACCTGATGAAATTGAGATGGCCAAGACTGGTTCAGGTAACGACTTGGTTGTGTTTACCAAACAAGATTTAACGGAAGAGACGGTTGTGCCTGAGGGCATGCTTGCAATCAGCGCAAGATCAGGGCAGGGCATCGAAACGTTTATGGCTCGAATGATTGAGAAGCTTATTCCCGAAAATCATTCTGATAAACAACTTGGGGGTGCTGTAATCTATGATCGTGAGATTGAATCGGAATTAAGAGAGGTCAGAAGCTTGATGAATGGTGAGCAGTCAACCAATCTCGCAAGCCTTTATCTGAGCGAGTTACTTCAGAGATGATGAATTAAACTGGGCATTGGTCTATGATGTAACAGACCAAAGCCGCAGTTCTTATGGTTTGTTACTTAGCTAAAAAGCCACGTTGTTTGAGCCAGATTTCGCAGAGGTTTGGCCATTCGCTGAACGCAGTATCGCCCATGCCGAGACCGAGTCCATGACGGCCTTTTTCGAACATGTGGAGTTCGCAGGGAACGCCGGCTTTGGACATGGCCATGGCAAACAGGAGCGAATTTTCGGGAGGAACCACGGTGTCTTCGAACGTATGAACGAGGAATGCAGGGGGCGTGTCTTTGGTGACCTGAGTCTCATTGGAGAGGCTCTTGACGAGTTCTTCCGGAGGGTTATCACCAAGCAGATTCCGTTTGGAACCTGAGTGACCGTAGGGAGTTGCCATAGCGATGACAGGGTACATCAGGATCATGAAGTCTGGTCGTGAACTGGCTTTTTCGATGGGGTCGGTGGAATCCGGTTTTCCGGCATCGTAATGAGTCCCAGCGGTCGAGGCGAGGTGTCCACCGGCAGAGAATCCGATGATGCCGATCTTTTTGGGGTCGATTCCATATTCAGTGGCTTTGGAACGGACGGTTCGGATGGCATGATTGGCGTCGTTGATCATGGCTGGGTGACGATATCGTGGCCCGAGTCTGTACTTAAGTACGAATGCAGTCAGGCCTTTGGAGGCAAACCATTCGGCGATGGGTTGATTCTCATGGGCTGCAAGTCCACCGTATCCACCGCCTGGGCAAACCACGATTGCGGCACCAGAATTCTTACCAGCACTTGGTTTATAGACGGTGAGGGTGGGGATGTCCACGGGATCCGTACCTTTGGCTCCGGGTGTGCCGTTTGGCCAGAGGGTGATGACGTTCTGTGCCGGTAGAGTGGATGCGAAAAAGCTGGTGGCGATGATAAAGCCAGTGATGGCAATGCGGAGCATATAAAAGCCTGATTTCAACGAGGTGGTTTTAGTAGGATGTGGAGCACGATGGAATCGGGTTCCATGAATAACGTGAAATGTGTTGGTCGGCAAGGTCTGGTGCTAAAATAAGTTTTGGGTAATTGTCGGTTGATATCGTGTGGGAAGGGAGGATTTACCAAGAACGACAGTCTGTTGGAGATCCTGCCATTCTGGCAGATAAGAACATAGCATGAAACAGTGAATAAGATTGCAAAGCCAATAGAGAAAGCATCTTATCGAGTCATATTCAGGGAACGGCATGGAACTTGCATTAGAGTCTAAATGAAATTTCTTGATCAGGTCTGTCACAGGACGTGGATTGAGAATCAAAGGAGTCGTGTGGAATGGTCCAGCGATTTATATGACTTTGATGAAGATGGTTTCGTTGAGGAGTAGTTCGCCGTGGCGAAAATGCTAGCCTACAACGA
>CAMCFM010000539.1 GCA_945874095.1 Candidatus Kuenenia stuttgartensis | reverse complement strand
ATCGCTGTCTCCACGTTGATTTCAGCCGTCAACGCTCTCACCATGACACCCGCCAGGTGTGTTCTGGTCTTCAAAAATCACCACAGTGCTGATTCCCACGGTCAAGCCAAAGAAGCCCTTCCCCGGTCAGGGATTGCGATGATTCTCGGGATCATCGGAGCCAAGTTCTTACTCCCATTTGTGGAGAAGCCTCTGAACGGAGTTTTCGGAAGTCTTGGGATCCCTGAATCCGTCGCCTCCTGGATTTCATGGCTCTCCACAGTGATTGGAGTCAGTCTGTTTGGCTGGTTTGTTTCGCCTGTCGTTAGCAAAGCTCTGAACGCTTTTTTAAGCGGTTTTAACCTCGTTTTTGACAAGCTGACAAACTTCTACGGCAAGCTCATCACACGTGCCATAAGGCTTGCTGCCATAGTTGTTGTGATCTACGCAGGTTTGATCGGCGCCACCTGGTATGGCTTTAAAACCGTGCCTGTCGGGTTCATCCCCCAGCAGGACAAAGGCTACCTCGTCGTCAATGCCCAGCTCCCCGACGGAGCCAGCCTGGAACGGACCGAAGCGGTCATGACCCGCCTGACTTCCTCCATCAGCAAGATTCCGGGCGTTGCCCACACCATCAGCCTGCCTGGCTATTCCGTCCTGAGCAGCACGAATCTCTCAAACGCAGGCGGAATGTTCGTCATTCTGGAGCCGTTTGAAGAACGTATCCTCGACCCTTCCAAACAAGCTCCGTCAATCCTTGCCAAAATCCAAGGGATTGGTTTCGGAATCCAGGAAGCCATCGTCTTCGGCTTCGGGGCACCTCCCGTAGACGGATTGGGTAATACCGGTGGCTTCAAACTTCAGGTAGAAGATCGTGGAGACCAAGGCCTGGCCATGCTTCAGGGTTCGGTCGAAAACGTGATCCGAACCGCCTCGGCCCAGCCCGGCCTCACCGGCTTGTTTTCAGGCTTCCGAGCCAATCAGCCCCAAATCTATCTCGACATAAATCGAACTCAGGCAAAGGCTTCAGGCGTTGCCTTGAACGATTTGTTCATCACCCTTCAAACGTATCTGGGGTCGAGTTATGTCAACGACTTCACCCGGTTTGGACGCAACTGGCAAGTGATCGCTCAGGCCGATGCAGGGTTTCGCCAGAAGGTCTCGGATATTGGCCGGCTCAAGGTGCGTAATGCGTCGGGCGGAATGGTGCCCGTATCGAGCTTGGTCAGGGTGGTGGACACTGCCGGCCCTTCCATCGTAAACCACTACAACCTCTACCCTTCTGCCGAGATCAATGGCAACACGAGCCCCGGCACCAGTTCCGGTCAGGCGATTGCCCTGATGGAAAAAATCGCGGCCGATGAACTCCCCAGAACCACAGTGATTGAATGGACCGATCTGACGTATCAGCAACTACTTGCAGATAAAGATCTGTTCACAAAATTAGCCCTGCCTTTGAGCGTGGTCATGGTCTTTCTGGTACTGGCGTTTCAATACGAAAGCTGGTCACTGCCCATGGCCGTGATTCTCATCGTTCCTCTCTGCCTGCTTTCGGCTGTAGCTGGAATCGCTCTGCGTGGCATGGAAAATAATATTTTCACCCAGATTGGGTTGGTCGTGTTGATTGCTCTGGCCTGTAAGAATGCCATTCTGATCGTCGAATTCGCTCGCGAAATTCAGGCCAAACAAGGCAAATCGGCACGTGATGCCGCTGTGGAAGCCTGTCAGCTCAGACTCAGGCCGATTCTGATGACATCATTTGCGTTCATCCTTGGTGTCTTCCCACTCGTCATCGCCAAAGGAGCTGGCTTTGAAATGCGCCAGGCCCTTGGCACAGCCGTCTTCTGGGGCATGCTTGGAGTGACCTGCTTTGGGCTACTTTTCACACCGGTTTTCTATACCTTGATCCAGCGACTCACTGGACAAGCGGATGCCAAACCAAAAGCATAAGGTAAACTGATTGCAACCGCTTCCATGAATGCCGGATGCCGACTGACGCCAAATCAGGAAAAAGTGAAGGAGTACCCATTGTCCAGATTCTTCAAATACAAGACCACGGATGATCTCGTTCAGGAAGTGCGTCAGCGCGGACTTGATATTCGTCTGTCTGAAGACTGGAAAGTCCTCAGCCAGCCTCTCTCTCTGGGCATGAAACGTGTTGGAAACCGTCTCGCCATTCATCCCATGGAAGGCTGCGACAGCACGGCCGGTGGTGCGCCTGACATCCTGACCATTCGCCGATATGAACGTTTTGGAGCTGGCGGAGCCAAACTGATCTGGGCTGAAGCCGCTGCCATCACACCCGATGGACGTGCCAACACCCGTCAATTGGTGATTGACGAACCCCATGCCCGTGGGCTCGAACAGCTTCTTGATGTCTGCCGATCTGCCCACCGCCGCGAATGGGGTAACGATTCCGACCTGCTCATCGGGCTTCAGCTCACCCATTCAGGCCGATACAGCGTACCTCGTCCTGCGATTATACAGCACGATCCACTGCTGGACCCGATCACTTTCTGGGATCGCAAAGCAGGTGTAAAGGTTGGCCCTGACACGCCTTTAATCACCGACACGGAACTTCGAAGGTTGATGGATCGATACGTGGCGGCCACAGATCTTGCTTACCGCATCGGCTTCGACTTCGTGGATCTAAAGCAATGCCACAGATACCTTTTGAACGAACTTCTGGCCGCACGGAATCGAGCTGGTGAATTCGGCGGATCGTTCGAAAATCGGACCCGATTCATTCGTGAAGTTGTGGCTCGAATCAAAGCTGATCATCCGGAGAGAATACTCGCCACACGGCTGAACGTTTTTGACGGTATCCCGTTCATCAAAGGTCCTGATGGTGATGGCCAGCCAGCCCCCTTCACCACTCCGGTGTCCACCACTTGGGGAACTCGTCTAGAGGCTCCCTCTCAGCCAGACCTTGAAGAACCGCTTCGGCTCGTGGCGGAACTCGAACATCTGGGCATGAACATCGTCAGTGTTTCTGCTGGAAATCCCTACGCCAGCCCTCATTATCTCAGGCCATTTGAATACGCCCCTGTGGACGGATACCAATCGCCCGAGCATCCGCT
>CAMCFM010000538.1 GCA_945874095.1 Candidatus Kuenenia stuttgartensis | reverse complement strand
GTCTCAATCGAAAGTTATCGCAACGACCTCAAATCAAGTGCCCGACGAATGATCGGTCCACGAATGCGAGAACGTCTCGATTCCTCGGATCTGGTTCAGGAAACCCTGTTGGTGACTGTCACAAAGCTCTCAGACATTGTCGGGAAACCTCAGAAAGTGGTCTTCCAGTGGATGCTTGGGGTGATGAAGCATCGGGTTCAGCACCACGCGCGGGAGATTTACAATCATGGTACTTTTGATCAGTTGAATTATGACACCCGCGACCCCAGGTCTCATGACCATTCCGCTTCATTGTTGCACGATGAACTCAGGCAGCGAGTGCTGAGCAAACTGACTGAAATGAGTACCATTGAACATGATGTCTTTCGTATGAGATATGATGATGAGTTACCATTAAGTGAGATTTGTAAACGAACAGGCCGGACAGAATCGTCGGTTCGAGGCCTGCTTTTCCGGACTGTCTGCAAACTGCGATTCAATCTTGGCGAATCGATCGTCTAGTTTCATCATTTTGGGTTGAATTCAAACGGATTCGATGCCAATTCCGGAGACTTTATCAGAAAAGATCTACACCGAGCAATTGGTATAGATCTTTACAAACTACGGATGAATCTATGTATTTAAATGGATTTACAAGATGTCATTTCCTGACAAACAAGATGCCTGGACTGTCTCATGTTTCAAACTCATGATAATACTGAATCAGGGTCCGGACAAAATCCACCGGATTCGTCAGAATCCGAATCAGATCAGACGCCATTATTTCCGAATGACGGAATCTGCGATCGATTTGTCGACTTTGACAATCCTGAAAAAAATGGTGAACACAAGTTGATGGAAGAACTGCTGAAGCAGATCTTCCATCAATCCAATCGTAAGATCGACACTCTATTTGATAGGGATACGCCCAGTTTCGATGATGACGATGATGATGATGACTACAGTGATGAGGATAGCGATCCAATCATGGTTCTCCAGCCCGGAGATTCATTCGGGCCTTTTCTGATCCGCCATTACATCGCTCACGGCGGCTTTGGAATTGTTTACAAGGCGAATGATGGTTCAAAGAGACTTGATGTTGCTTTAAAAGTTCCGCGTACCGATCGCATGCTGAATAAAAAGGCGATGCGCCGGTTCCATCGGGAGGCCCGAATGGCCTTCCGATTGCAACATCCTTCCATTATTAGCGTGCAGGATATAGGGCATGTCGATGGCGTGCCTTATATGACCAGCGCGTTTGAGACTGGCAAGACGTTGCGTGAATGGATCCGAAAACATCCGAATGGGCTTCCTCTTGAGCTTTGTGTCGAATGGGCAATCAACCTGACCTCAGCTTTGGATTACCTCCATCAGAACGGAGTGGTGCACCGAGACCTGAAGCCTTCGAACATTATCATTGCAAAACGAGATCATCAAACGAATTCAAGATCATTCAGTTTTGAAAATCATATTCCTAAAATCACCGATTTTGGACTTGGGTATTTACTGGAAGAAGAGCAGACCCTGGATTCGTTGAGTGAATTCTGGCTTGGCACACCTTCATATATGTCTCCTGAACAGGTTCTATCTGCCAACATTCGAGTCGATATCCGATCCGATATTTATGCCATTGGGCTAATTCTTGGAGAGATGCTGAACGGCCAAAAAATTCGTTTGATGGATTCAGTCGGGGAACTGATGATGAATTTGTGCCATGATAAACCCATCTTGGAATTGAAAAACCTGCAAGCCACAATACCGCCAAAATTCATGGACATTCTGTGTAAATGTCTCGAAGAAAAGCCTGAAAATCGGTACCAGTCACCGTTCGACCTGCACAATGATCTGATACAGTTTCGGGAAAGTGGAGTATTTTTATATGCCAATCCAGGCCGAAGTAGGATTGGATCGAAGCTATGGACCCGAGTCAAAAAGATATTCCGGTCAGGCCAGACCGAGTTTTGAAGCGATGGTCCAAATAAAACAAGACACCGAGTGTTTGCTCGGTGTCCAGATTGAAAGGATAAGTCAGAGTGATATGGGATTATTCGTGGCAGGTCAGAATCGATTCCGCCGAGAGTTGGCCGTTCAGAATTCCCAATGCAACCTGCATCGGGTCGGCGGCTGGCCCTTCAGCGAGACTTGGTTCAAAATGTTCGATCTGGAACAATTCCACGCCCACGAAACTGGTCTCTTTTTGAGACCTTCCGGACGGCAGCCTATGTCCTTCGGCCCACTCGCGAACGAGGGAGGCGTATGCCTGACCCAAATGTTCGCAAAACTCGGTGTAATCGGTGAGCCTGACCTGAGAGGCGTGACAGTTGATCGCCCAAGCCTTGGTGTGGGCCAGTTTTTCGTCGTAAGTGAAGTAGGCGTTTGGTCGGGGCAGGGGCCCCCAGGGAGTCCATCCACTGAGGATCAAGGTGCTGTTAAGTTCAGCCCCCAGAAGGCCTAATGCGGCAAGTGTCCGAGTCATTCGGTGAGCCATGTGGCCATCCGTTGCAGGCGGAACGATGAGCGCCCCGGGACGCACTCTGGAGAACCAGTCGATCACTTTCGCAAGATCAGCATGAGTCGGGTGATAACCAGGCGAGCGATAAGCCTCGAGATCCCAGCAGATGGCTTCAGACCCAAGAACGCTGCACTCGAGCCGGAATTCGGCTTCGCGAACGCTGATCTTCTTGGTTTCGTTGAGCCAGGGGGCATCGACATTCCGCTCCCCAGCAAAGACGAGCACTTCCGAGACGGGAATATCGAGCTTAACGGCGTATTCGTGGATCAGACAGCCAGCCGAAATGGCTCCATCGTCGGCATGGGGGCAAAGCATGACCAGTGGGCGATCTTTTGAGACAGCAGGTTTAAGTGCTTCTCGAATGTCAATCAAGTGTGCATGGGTACCAGTTTTGCGGACGCCTTTGAGAAGGACATCGCAGACAGCATCAAAACCAGGGTCACCAAGTCGGCCAATATCAAGACTCATCATACACCCAAATGTTGTAGTTCACGATGTTTACAGCTAAGCAAGCTGGTTAGTCGAACGGCAGAAATCGGGACAAAAGTTGATTGTCGCGTCACACATCGCCATCTC
>CAMCFM010000537.1 GCA_945874095.1 Candidatus Kuenenia stuttgartensis | reverse complement strand
GGTGTTGGATTCGGAGAAGGGCTGGACCAGTTGAGGCTCGGTGGAGATGCCCTCCACGAAGGCTTCCTGATCCGCAACGCTTCGGCCGTTCTAAACGCCCATGAAATTCAAGTCTGGGTGATCGAGTTCGGCACCAGTACGAAATTTACGCCATTGGTGCCTGGCCAGATTCTGGCTGAGATCCACAGCCCGACCCGGATTGATCTTGTCAATCAGGATCAAACCCTGACCCTCCAAGGCATTCCGCCGCTTTTAAACGATGTGGACCGAGTCCGCCTGTTCCACCTTCTGCGCGAACGGGGTCTGAACAGGATCGGCTGGGTGGGCGATGCCTCGCGGTTCCCGAACACGGCCAAGGCCGCTGATCTGGCACTTTCCACCAGTTCGGAACTCGACTCAAAACTCAATCCAGCCAGTGCCCTCAGCCTGACACGCGCCGGCCAGCCCGACTGGAACCGTCTGTTTGATCTGGTCACAGAGCAGGCCAAAGAGCAAAAAAACATCCGCCGGATGGCTCTTATTCCTAATGTGGTGGCCGTGACGGGTGCCTTCACCATGGGCTTTACGAGCCTGGCGTCTGTGATCCTGACCAACGCCGGGATTTGGTCGATTCAGCGCAGAACGCGCCACAAGTCTCAAATCCAGAGGAGTTACACGCGTGTCCCAAGTGCCGGCAACTCTTGAACCTACACCTTCGACCGATCACGGCCCGACTCACGCGGAACGACTCGAACAGCTCCCTCCCGAGATCGGTTCCCTGATCATCGGGATCGGCATAGTGGGGCTGATCTTTCCAGGCCCATTTGGTACACCATTGATCATTGCCGGAGGATTATCGCTCTGGCCCAAGGCGTTTCGACCAGCGGACAAGTGGATGGCCCGAAAGTTCCCGAAATCGCACGCCGGCGGAGCACACTGGCTGGACCGATTCATGAACGACCTTGAACAGCGGTATCCAAGTCAGGCAGATTCGACTGAGAGCAAGCCATCATGAGCCAACCTGAAAATCGTCCTCCAGACACGTCACCGTTTGAGGCCAAAACCTTGCCACCTGAAGTGGCATCCATGCTGATCCTTATCGGCATCCTTGGAATTCCGCTCCCCGGCCCCGGTATCCCGTTCATACTGGCAGGCGGGCTGGCGATCTGGCCCAGAACTTTCAAGCCGATCGAGGAGCGGTTCCGCCATAAGTTCCCTACGGCTCACGATTCCGTGTTCCAGCTTCTGGGACGATTTGAAGAGGACCTGAATCGTCGATATCCAGGCAGCATTGCTCCGGCTCAGGATCCGTCCCAACTGAGCCTGGAAAAACCGGCTTGAATCTCGAATTTGACATGACTCAAAATATCACGGACGACCCACGTTTCGACTCTCTGCCGGCCGATATTCAGGCCCGACTCAAGCGTCTCTCGCCTGAAGCGGCTGCGGCTGTGATGGCCAGCGGCCTGATCTTCTGGATCTTTCCAGGCCCTGGTACACCCTTGATTCTGGCAGGTGGGCTAAGGCTTTGGCCCCAGTTATTTCGTAAGGTGTCTGATAAGCTTCAAAACTATTTTCCGAAAGGCCACGAAACCGGGTTGGACGTTCTGAGGCGTTTTCTGGATGATATGGAAGGCCGGTTTCCAGATACTGAAACGCCCACCGACCAGACTCACAATTGAAATGCCCTTGAAGTGGCTGATTGCTGAATTGCCAGACCATTTAAATCAAAAGCTTGGAGGCTTTCGACCATGATCCATCTCATTTACCTGATCCGCTGGGCTTTGATTGCATTGACTTTGAGCCTTTCTCAATTTGAGATCGCTCCAAGCCTGGAGTTTTTGATCTCGCTGATCGGGATTTTCCTGATAGCGGAGCAATTAAAGCTCGCCACAGAAGATCTATCCACACACCTTGGCGAACAGGCCGGCGGGATCCTCCTAGGCTTGATGGGAAACCTTCCTGAAATCGTGGTTTCCATGCTTGCACTTTCCAAGGGCCTGACCAACGTGGTCAAAGCCTCTCTTTCCGGCTCGATCATTGGTAACCTTTTATTCGGACTCGGCTGTGCCATTCTGGCGGCCAGCATGAAATCGGATGTCGTCTTTTTTAATAAGCGTGCCGCACGGATCAATTCCTCGCTGGTCATGCTGGCCACCTGCGGCCTGATTATCCCTGCCATTTTCAATCTTACGACCCAGAAAGCTGTGGAGTCGATCTCAGTCGAGATCTCTGCATTGCTGCTCTTGCTGTATCTATTAAGCCTGTTTTTCAGCCTTGTCACGCACAAGGGCTTTTATAAGTCCGTTAAAGAGGATTCGATGGAAGCCTTGATGGATGGCGGTCAGACTCATCCATCAGAAACCGAGGCTGAGGAACGCCCGAAAGTCTCGATCCTATCCGCAGTGAGCCGGCTGGCATTTTTCGCCATGTTAATTGCCCTTGTGAGTGAAGTATTGACAGACGCACTGACTCCAATGTCTTCCCAGTTCGGATTTTCAGACATTTTCACCGGCGTGATTCTGCTCTCACTGGGCGGAAATATCGGCGAATATCTGAATGCCATTTCATTTGCCAAAAAGGGCAAGATGGATCTCGCCATTCAGGCCACCATGGGATCAGCCACACAGGTTGCATTATTGGTGGCGCCGGTGCTGGTTTTATTCAGTGTAATGATTGGCGACAAGATGGATTTAAACTTCACGAGCTATGAAGTGGTCTCCATTTTGATGGCCGTCAGCGTGACCCGGGCATTCACTTACGACGGCGAATCGCACTGGCTTGAAGGCTATATGATCCTCAGCGTTTACTTCATCCTGGGGCTAGGGTTTTATCACCTGAGTAACTGAGACGATCGAGACAATTCTGTTTCGTAATATTGCTCTACCCTATGTCAGGGAAAGCAGTTGCAAAGTCGGGTGGGATGGAATCCCACCCTCTACCTAGCCGGTCTTGGCGCTAGCCCCGGTTCCGCATATCCAACCCAACTGGAGTTAGCGCCAAGACCGGTTAGATAACCACCCCGAAATATATAGCGTGAGTGCTCGCTAGAAGCGGGTGGGATTTATCCCACCCTACTTTGCAACTGATTTCTATCA
>CAMCFM010000536.1 GCA_945874095.1 Candidatus Kuenenia stuttgartensis | reverse complement strand
GAAACTGGGATCGTCTCATTGGGACAAGCTCGGGAAGCCGTCCAAAACCACTCCGACTTAAATTACCTTGAGATTCCAGAGCGAAATCATCCGCCGATCAATCAAGGGCTGGCCGTTGTGACTCATGCGGATCAGTCAGAACTGATGCGGAAGTCTGCGAATGAGCTAGCCGACTGGATTCTGAGTCCATCAGCCACGCCGGTTTTTCAAAACCATGGTTTGAATCGGCCCTGACAGGAGTTAAGGCAGGATCGAACCACCGTTCAAAGGGGCGGAAATGCCTGGCATGAACGTGGCTGAAGGGCCTGGCGGGTTCAATGGTGTATGGCCACGCCCGAAAGGCCCCAGAGTATCCAAGTCTCCCTGGTAACCAAATGTGGTTTGAAACGGTGCCCCTGGTATGTAAACCCCAGGAAACGACGAAGTATTTGTCCCTAAAATCTGCCCATTGTAGGTGGACACATAATAACCTCCACCATAAATCGACGAGGCTGTGCCGGGCGGAGGATTCCCGTCCAGTCGGCCAACAATCTGATACTGAGTGCTGTAACCTGTGGCTGTATCGGAAAGTGTGACCATCTGATTCCCATAAGCATCGGTCACCGTTGTCATGACAAGCCGATTCTGGAGAGCCATTTCGTAAGGGATTGTCAAAGGCCCGGACGAGAGCAAATATCTCGCCCCAATCGAACCATTCCATGGCAACGCCGGACCCTGCCACTCAGGCCAGTAATTCAAAGAATTTTGAAACATCAGGATCCCATAAGCTGGCCCAAGGCTGATTGGCCCTAAAAGCGACGCAGGTGCGGCCAAAATCGATGCCCTGTGTTTGGGAACCTGCAATTTTCGCCTGACCTCGGCATTTTTTTGTAGATATTGCCTGCGGATTGCGCCTGTAAGTGGATCCTGCCTGAGATGAATCGGTCGATACATTTGATGAATATCGCGGGTCGAAAGAATCGGCCCAGTGGGATTCTCCTCACGAGCCTTCTTTATCAACTCAAGGAGCTTTTTCGCCCTGGCTTTGCTTTCAAGGGTCACCTGCTCCCGTCCCCTGATCCTCGAGGTTTCAGGAGTCTGGCCTACGATCGTCGGCTGGCTCAGAAAAAAGATGAGCGATGGGACCATCCATAATTTGAATTGGCTGATCATGACATTAAAGTCCCATTTCAAGGATTGTCGCAATGGAAGCACAACTCTCTCAATTCAACAGGTCGGCGATGGGATCGCATCAAGCCTGAATCTCTCCACTATTTCATTGTCGCCTATGAAATATGGAAAATCAAGCTCGTACATTTTAAGACTTTCTATCGATCACATTCAAAAAGAGTAACCGGATGGAAAATCAAATCCATCCGGCCATGTTTTCTAATCTTTTTTCAAATATAATTGCCCTGAATCAACTGATTTCAATCCGCCTTGGGCGTTCTTTTTCAGCCTTCGGCAGATGCAGTTTCAGGACTCCATATTCAGACCTTGCCACAACTTTCTCTGGGTCCAAAGCAGATCCAAGAGTCACCTTTCGATGATATTTGACATGCTTGCGCTCCTTCAAAACCCAATGGCCATTTTCCGAATTCTCGGCAGCCTGAGACTCAGCTGAAATTGTGACCGAGTTGCCATGCACTGTAATCTCTACATCGGACGGCTTGATCCCGGGCAAATTGCATTCCATTTCAAAAGCCTGTGGGGATTCGTGAATGTCTATCGCTGGAGCGATCGACGAATCATTTTCCGAATCCGGACCGATCTGGCTTTCGGCCAAAAGGCTTTGCACAGCGTCGCGCAAGCTCACCATCTCACGAATCGGTTCCCATCTTAACTGAGGCATTTGCTCTGCTCCTTTTGAAATACAACAGGATATCTCTACGACCGATCTGAAATTGCGATGTTATTCCGAAACGACGATTTTACGTGGTTGCGATGCTTCACTCTTCGGCAAAGTGACCGTAAGCAAGCCGTTTTCCACTCGGGCTGTGATTCCATCGAACTGAATTTCGTCCGTAATTCGAATCACTCGCTGAAACTGCCCGTAGTTCAAGTTATCGTAAGTCGCCTTCGACTCGGCTGGAACTGGCCGATCGTACTGAATCGTCAACCGATCCTGAAAAAACTCGGTCGTGACTGCCGATGCCGCAACCCCTGGAACCTCAGCCTGAACATGCCAGAATCCAGCATCTTCCCAAACCCGAACCGGGATCGGATTTCCAGTCGGCTTAGGATCGGACGTCGCTCTCTCTTGCCCCTGGTGGCCATTGGCCTGCTGCAAATTCAGAAGGTCAAAAGGACGGATGGTCCATGTCGTGTATTTTGTCATCGCTGAAACGTCTCCATTTACCATGCCAGAATTGCAGGACTTGTGAGACTGCCACAATGTCCGAACAGGGGAACTGGATAAGCACGGAGCATGCCAAAACGTGTCTTCTATGTTAAATTTTTGTTCCAAACATCTATTTTATAGTTACTTAAAATTTATTGCCATATTGGCAGCTTCGATTTTAAACCATGCGTGGCCGATCACAAAACTGCCGTTTTGGCATCCACCGTTAAATCCACCGGCCTGCCATATCGACAGCTCGATCAGAAAAGTTCGTGAATTGGGTCGCCGTGATAGACAGAATGGGGCCTTTCCTGGCTATCGAACCAGGCGATGGTGGGTGGGAGGCCGAGACTTTGATAGATTGTCGCGGCAAATTGCTCAGGAGTGACAGGCCGACTGGCTGGCGAACCGCCCACGGAATCGGTGGACCCGATGACTCGACCTCCGACGACTCCTCCTCCTGCGATCAAGAACGACTGAACACGGCCCCAGTGGTCGCGTCCAGGCTTGCTGTAATGTTCTTTGAGGTGCGAGATTTTGGGAGTTCGGCCAAATTCGCCAGCCATCACGATCAACGTGGATTCCAGTTCACCGGAGGCTTCCAAATCTTGAATCAGAGCAGAAACGGCTTGATCCATGGGAGGCAGAAGGTTGTTTTTCAGGTGAGGGAAAGCGTTGCCGTGTGTGTCCCAAGTCTCGTTATTGCCAAGATTTACCTGCACCAATGGGACTCCGGCCCCGACCATACGGCGGGCAAC
>CAMCFM010000535.1 GCA_945874095.1 Candidatus Kuenenia stuttgartensis | reverse complement strand
CCACCCGTCAGAGGCCTGTTCGCAGGCTGCCTTATTCCTAGGTGCTTGTAGGCTTTAGGTGTGGCACAGCGGCCTCTTGGGGTGCGGATTATGAACTGGGACCTAAGTAAATAGGGTTCGACCTCATCGGCCAAAGTATCCACTGAGATAGCCAGAGTGGCGGCCAAGGCCTCGACTCCGGCAGGTCCTCCGTGGAAGACTTTGATCAGGCCTTCCAGATAGCGTCGATCCTGCTTGTCGAGTGCCTCGCGGTCGATCTCCTGCATTTCCAGCGCTTCGCGCGCAATCTCAACCGTCACAACACCATCGGCGCGGGCGGTCGCAAAATCGCGGACCCATCTCAGCCTGGCATTGGCCAGCCTGGGAGTGCCTCGACTTCGATGCGCCAGTTCAATGGCCGCTTCCTGTGTGATCGTCGTTTTGAGCTTCGCTGCATTGATCGTGACAATTCGCGCCAGATCCTCAATGTCATAAAATTCCAGGTGCTCGTGCATATGGAACCGGTCGCGGAGTGGGCTTGAGAGCATCCCGCTGCGAGTGGTGGCGCCAATAATCGTAAACTTCTTAAGTGGAAGGTTTAACGTTCGTGCGGAGATCCCCTCACCCAGCACCACATCGACCCGAAAATCTTCCATCACCGGATAGATGAACTCCTCCACGGACTTGGGCAGCCGGTGGATTTCGTCGATAAACAGGATCGACCCCTCAATGGCGTTGGTCAAAAAGGGCATGACATCGCCCTTCTTGTCCAGAGCCGGGCCGCTGGTCATCGCAAGTTCCACACCAAGCTCATGATGCAGCACGGTTGCGAATGTTGTTTTGCCGAGACCTGGAGGGCCGTCGAACAGGATATGTGGCAAAGCCTCTCCACGAATCCGGCAGGCTTCAAGGGCAACCCTCAACCGGTCGGCCACAGCCTTTTGGCCAATCATGTCCATCAAGCGGGTCGGCCTGAGACTGTCGTTGACAATCTCGTCGGGTGATGCCGGTGCGATCGAGGAAAGGCCGCTCGTGATGGGGCTGACCGGGGTGGCTGAGCCTTGGATTTTTCGTTCGCGCATCGCAATATCCTTCTTGCAGCTTGCTTTCGATCCAATTTTGAAAATTCTTGAATGCAAGCCTGGCTGGTGTCAGGTCATTTTGATCGGATGAATCTTTGTCCAATCATCATGCCGGATCAGCCTTTATTTAAAGATAGCCGATCAGGAATCATTTGACCAGATGTACAGCATTCGAATTCAAGATTTGCGGGTTTTGGGAGACTTTTTGGGAGCAGTCGGTTTCGATTCTGTCTGGTAGACAGCCGAAAGCAGTTCCGCAGCATCTGCAAACGGGCGTTCCTCTGCAAGTGCCATATCGATCATGCGACGGGCATCCGCATCGGAATGGCCAAATGATGAAACCAGTGCCCTGAAGGCATCTTCGATCACATCGGCTGAGACCAGTCCAGGCTTTGCAGTGGACGACTTACCACCGATTCCGCCTTCCTCTGCCCCGAGCGCAAACCGGGCCACCTTACGTCTCAGTTTTGCCACAATCCGCTCGGCAAAGGCCTCGCCAATTCCGGGCAATGTGGATAGTCCTTTGACATCCTGATCCTGAATCATGCGAGACAGATCACGCACGCTCCTGGTCATAGCCCGCAAGGCTTTACGCACACCTACACCGTCGACTGAGGTAAAGATCTCAAAAAACTCGCGGTCCACCGGCGATTGAAATCCGATCAGGCGAGGGCTCATGCGCGAACCTCCCACTCCGCCTTCAATATCAAAAATCGTGTAAAGCGTAACCTCTTCACCGACATGGCCTTGAAGTCTCAGGCGAGTTTCTTCTGAAATCAAAGCTGCCAGCTGGATCGGGCCGACTGTGAGGTAAGCCTCTTCAAGGCTAAGGATTTCGAGCTTGCCGGTCAGTCGAGTGATCATGGATTCAGAATTCCTGGGCCTGGTGCAGTTGGAGTCTGGGCAGGCAAGCCGGCTGGCATGACAGATTTATCGTTCGGCGAGACGGGCGGTTTTACAGCCGATTTTGCGACCGCCGTGTCGTTGACATAACCAGCGAAGTTGTTCGTCAGATAATCATGCCAGGCGTTGGCGTCTGTTCCAGGGTCTGCGCCTGTGATCTGCTTCAATGCACGATAGGAAGCCAGCCTGATGGCAGGATCATCGTTGTTCAGATTCTCAGAAAGCGAGATCATGATTCGCGGATCCTTCGGGTTCAGATTTGCGAGGCCCTCGGCAGCAGCAACTCGACCATTATGAGTCGTATCGATGGCCATCATCCGAGCCAGGAGGACGGCATCCTCAGGCTGGCCCACTTTGCCAATCGCTCTGGCAGCCTCGGCCCGAACTTCGTCATCCTCATCATCAAGTGCTTTTAGAAGCGCTGCTCTGGCCTCAGGGCGTTTCAAATCGCCCAGAGATCGGCAAATGACGGCTCTTGAAATGGGCGGTTCTTTGCCGTCAGCAAGTCGCTTGGAGAGTTCGGCAATTGACTCCACCATCTGCTCTGTATTATCGTAAGTTCTTGGCTTACCAAGTTTAACATAAGCCTGATAGCGGGCGTTCGGATCTTTGCTATCGCGAACATTGGTCAGCATGCTTCGTGCAGTGGTGCCCATGGAGCCTGCACAGCCAGCCACAATCGCCAGACTGAGCGCGACTATGGGACCAAAAAGGACTGTAGATTTGTGCTGATTATGGCTCTGGACCATGTGCCGCCATGCCTCCGAATTTCGCCTTGTTCCCTGGCTATTTTGAAGCACTTTACGACAATTCGTGATTTTGACAAGTGGAAACACGAGCGATACTGGCGATAAACGAAGCAATTTAACTCATGCCGGATTACGGAGTGATGGTATTGAGAGTGGCCGTAAGTATGATTTGATTGATGGGTTCTGATTCCGGATTCCTGACATAAAATTAACCCATGATTAGGTTTGGGATTTCGGCCTTAAGGGCCGTGATTCTAAAGCTCAGGCCAGCGGCCTGGGGACAGGTAGGTCCCCCATACGGCCAAACCCATCCTAATATCGCGAATGTCGCGACCCTTCAGACCGCAAGCAATTTTTGGGGACTCGCAA
>CAMCFM010000534.1 GCA_945874095.1 Candidatus Kuenenia stuttgartensis | reverse complement strand
CTGTCGAGAATATTGCTGCGACGAACCGGTTTTTTTCGCGAAATGATCAGACGTTGATGTCCTGCCAGAAAGCCTGTCAACCTTTTACGAAAACGGGTGTCATTTTCTGGAGACGCTCTTAATGCAATCATCAGGGATGACCCGATTTGATCCACTTCTGACTCTTCCAAATCAATCTTCTCGGCATTGGCCTGTTTTAATCGTTCAAAAGCCGTTCCTGCATTCACCAAAGCGAGTTGTTGGGGGGTGGAAACGGCCATGAATTTGCCTGAGGTCGGATCAGCTGTTGCATTTGAGACAGCCAGCCCTGCTTCAGCCAGAACCGGCGTGAGCGGGAGATCTCGAACGAGCGTTTTCCCTCCTGAAATCTGCTCCCAGCCCCATCCAGTGATCCCGAATAGAAGACCACCGCCCTTAACCAGATGCTGACGCAAGGCATCGGCCTGCTTTATGTCGCGGATGTAGCCAGGGGAGATGACGACCAGATCGGCTCCATCCAGATTCTCCGCCCAATCGCCGCCCAGACTTTTAACAGTCCAGCCGGCGTTCGTGAGAAGAGGTCCCAGATTTTGGTGACCCACAAGCGATATTTGCCCGAGGCGTTGATTCTTTTTCTGAAGGTCTGTGATCGGTTTATGGGCCGCCCAAAGCGCCAGTCTCAAAAACAGTTTACGGGTATCTTGAATCTCCAGGTTGACGGCATCGAGGTATCCATCATGCCCAAACGCAACGATTCTGCCTTTCTTCAAACCGTCCAGCTCGCCCGCAGCTATGACAGATGAAAGGGCTTTGTTATTCTTGCCAGCCACGACGACAAACGAGCGGTCATTGAATGACGAAATCACGCCTGGTAGACCTGGTGAAGCAAGCTTGCCAAGCCCGGCAGTCAGAGCCAACTGATCGGTTTGCCATTGAGATAACTCGTTGGCCATCGCCGGAGTTAGCCAGCCTACAGGCAGGGCAAGAATCGTTAGAAGAACCGCAAAGATACGGGCTGAAAAGGACCTCATCTGTCGATATCTCACAATCCAGGTCATGAACAACTTCGTCATATCGTAGGCTATTGTAAGGTTCTGATGAACCGGCCGACACTTTATAATTGTAAAACTTTGGTTTTTAATTTTGCAAGAGGTCAAAGTTGTAAAAACTCATTCTTAGCCGTAAACATCATAAGTCTATTCTCTAATAGTTGTAGTTTTATGACGCCAAAGGTCATGAATCACCCATCCAGGTTTTTTGCGTTCATGGACTATTTTGATAGATGAAGGCATCAGGCCGACATCTTCTGGCGATTTTTCCAGCCAATGGTGGCCCCGTCCGCTGACGGGGCTGGCGCGATCAGGTGGCCAGTTGTCATTCAGATTGATTCAAACGGACAACTTTTTTGACGTTGGCGAAATCCCTTGAAAATGATACACAGGTCATGTTCGAATTCGTCCAACCCGACGGACCGACTGAAACGGGCATCTGAAGATTCACTCATTTCCAAGGCGATCACGGATGATCGGCTCCACTCCAGTTCGATTACGCCGATGTCTCTTTGTGGTCGTGCTTTGCGCCCTCAGCACATCGCCATTGATCGCTCAGGATCCACCCGCCCGTCGTATTAATACACCTGCCATGAAGCCGGCAACCGAATTGATCGGCCAATCGCTTGGCCTCTCAGCCTCGATCCTTGCCATCGGAGCTGTTTTGCTGATCGCTGGACGCCATTATCAATCTCGATTGGTCCAGTCAGGCCGACTCGGGCCTGTCGCAGGTCTCTCGGATCGCCCACAAGTGACTGGCCGAATTCGACTTACACCGCGACAGTCTGTGCATGTGGTGCGTGTCGGCGGACGCGTTCTAGTGCTCGGAACAGGCCCGCAAGGGTCGCCAGAATTGCTCACCGAATGGCAGGCTGATCCAGAGTCACAAGGTTCTATAGATCATGACCTTAGCCGCATAGATCCGTTCCCCGCACTGACCATCCTGCCTGACTCGGAGGCCGCCGCATGAAATGCCTCCCTGCGTTTGTGACATTCATCGCTGTCTGTTCGATCCCACCTGACGTTAACGCCCAGAATCGGCTCGACAACGCCGTAAAGCCCGCTGCTGCAACGCCTTCGGGCTTGACACGATCATTGGTTACGGATCCAGTACCATCCACATCGCCGCTTGGCATCAAGCTGCCTCAAATGCCTTCTGTGGAATCGGTTACGTCGAAGAAAACGACAGTCGATCCACCGAGTTTAGTGGACGATACCAATCGGCTCACAACCCAATTGCCGGGCTGGCTGATGATGGCCGGTGTCACATTCCTCCCAGCGGCCCTGCTGATGACCACCTCATTTGTGCGGATTCAGATCATCCTGAGCTTGCTTCGACAGGCTCTCGGGAGCCCTTCCGTGCCAGGCAATCAGGTCATTGTGGCTTTGTCACTACTGCTCACCATTTTGATCATGAGACCTGTTGGGGACAGAGTTTATGAACAGGCTGTGACTCCTTATATGGAAGGCCGGATGACTCAGGCCGATGCCGTTCGTACCGGTATCGAACCCGTTCGCCAATTCATGATCGCCCAGATTCTGAACACGGGCCACGGGGCCTATCTCGAGGAACTGGCAGACTATGCACGCGATCAGGAAGGGCGTGGGAAGTCGTCGTCCACATCTAAAAAACCGCCTGCCGATCCAGCCTCCACAAGCTCAACCGAAAATCTCCCACTGCATGTGGTGGCGCCTGCCTTCTTATTGTCGGAACTGACCACGGCTCTGCTCATCGGTTTCGCCGTCTATCTGCCGTTCCTGATTGTCGATCTGGTGGTCGCAACCATCTTAGCCGCCATGGGTTTATGGATGATGCCGCCAAGTCTGGTCTCGACCCCAGCCAAGCTCATCCTGTTCGTTCTGGCCGACGGCTGGATGCTTACGGCAGGTGCCCTGATGAATGGCTTCTCGGTCAGCTAAACCCTTTCATTTCAAGCACTTGCAAAAGAGGATCGTATCCAGATGATGGACTCCCAATGGGTGCTCGACTGGTCTCAGGAAGCCCTTCGGCTCGCCTTGGTCCTAAGCCTGCCCGTGCTGGCCACAGCGCTGGTCGCAGG
>CAMCFM010000533.1 GCA_945874095.1 Candidatus Kuenenia stuttgartensis | reverse complement strand
TTTGTCCAGGAATCAAAATCGAGGATTTCTTCGTTGAATCGGGTGGATTCCATAAAGGTGGTCACTTCACCAAAAATATTCCCTCTCCCAAACCAATCAATCCGGCTCGGCCTTCGACTACTCAACAAACTGATCTGCCCACCGGGCCGAGGCGCGAAAATACAGTCCTGTGCACGAATCCTTGCTGCTGCACTATTTAGCTCAAGGATTGGGGTCCAGCCAGTCGCCATCACACTGACGTGATCAAGCTGGATCAGGCACGGCCAAGGCGTCTCTTTGTCGCCAGAATCCACCCAGATCAATGGCTCTGAACTCAGGTGCGCTGTGTCGGAAATCGAGAGATCCACCGGTCCGTCTGCATTAATCGCCACACGAGGGCCTAAAAACCGGCAGTTTTCGATTCGTACTGGTCGCCAGGCAAGTTTTTCCGCACGTGCATCATTGACTCGTAGTCTGACAAAAGCGGTCGAGTCCTTGTCAGGTGTTTGGTCCGCCAGAATCCGGACATCACGCATCACCAGATCACATTCCTCTGCCGAGATCGCCGCATCAAGCCAGTTTCCCGAATCTCCGCGAATATCAAATGTCATGCCCTGCAAGAGGATACGGCTATCGCTAAAGCGCAATAAAATCGAATCTCTGGCCGCTTTCTCTTCAGGCTGATTGCCGTCAGGCACAATCACAGGCAGAATATCCTGATCCGATTTAATCGTTAAATCACTACGAATGATTGGTTTGACATCGCCTGGATTCAGCCTGTAAGGTCCAGCCGAGGTTAAAGTAATGACCGATCCTGGATTGGCTTCGTTCAGGGCCTTGGCCAGCGAAGGCCCATCTGCGACCCGGAAGTTCGCCGGAGCAGACTGCCGGGGCTTCATCACAGGTGCGACAGGAATTGTTGCAGTCAGTTCTGGGCTGTCACGCTTGTCGACTTGTTTTGTAAACCCTTGTTTAGTCAGAGTCTCTGTCGAATTTGCAGGCGCTGGATTGGGGGCTGGATCGTCGCCCGCCATCCACGAAACAAGTGTCACCAGACTCGCCATGACCAGAGCGGGTGCCAGCCATAACCTGATCCCTCGTAAGGAAGTCGGTTCAAATTCAGGAGCTGGATTGGCGATCGGTTCTGTACTTTTTCGTGACTGTATCAGCTCTTTCAGTTCTTTGGAGCAGATTTCAGCAGAGGATGGCCGATCGGCAGGCGATTTTGCCATCAATCGGTTCACAAAGGCTGAAATTTCAGGCGAAACCTTGGGATTAAATTGCGATAAATCAGGTGGAGATTGCTCTTGATGCTGAAGCAGTTTCTGCACCACATTCTGGCCAGGAAATGGTGGAACTCCTGCCAGCATATGGAATATGGTGCATCCAAGCGAATAAAGGTCGCTCCGGATATCGACATTGCGAGGGTCGCGGGCCTGCTCAGGGCTGATGTAATCAAACGTGCCCAGAGTTACGCCTGACTGCGTCAAATCCACATGCCCCTGAGTCTCGTAACGCCGGGCCAGGCCAAGATCGACCAACTTCACTTGCCCACCAGGAGTTACGATTAAATTTGAAGGCTTGATATCGCGGTGCACAACGCCCCTGTGATCCGCATGGGCCAGAGCTTCGGCCACCTGACTTGACCAATCGAGCACCAGTTCAATATCCAATTGCCCGCGATCGTCGATCCACTGGCGAACCGTTCGCCCTTCGACATATTCAAAGGCCAGATAATAATAGATCCCATCGTGCCCTAAGGCATGGATGCGAGCGATGTTGGGATGATCGAGCTGGGCAGCGGCCTTGCCCTCAAGCAGGAATCGCTGGAGAACTTCGCTGTCCTGCGACGTCTTGGGTGGCAAAATTTTCAGGGCCACCATACGCTCAAGTGAAAGATCCTGAGCCGCATAAACCGTGGCCATTCCGCCCACTCCAATCGGTGGGCCAAGCTCGTAATTTCCAATCCTCACGCCTGCAACTGGCATCTGTTCGGATCGGGATGCATCCGAAAGTTCTAGCCGTGTCGCGCCTGAATCCGTTCCGGACGAAGATGTTACAATCGTCGCATTAGATTTCACAACGGTCGGTGGATCGTTGTTATTCACTTCCGTGGAGGTCAACGAACGACCGGACAGTGTGACCGAATCCTTCGGTAAATCAGATTTTTCAGGATCACTCATGATAGGAACTCCGTCTCCTTATCCCTGGAGATTCGATCCAAGTCGAACCACACTGGCCTGAGATATTTTTAGAGCCGGAACCGGCTATTCTGACGGTCGAGTGCCGCATACCTGTAGAAGAGGCTGTTTATCTTAGACTGGATCTCCATGCCGTGTCAATCCTCGCATGTGATCTCGACAACAACCAAAAAGACTTCTCAAGAAAATTCTAAGTCTTTTATCTTACAATTGTTGAGAGACATTGTCGAACTCTCCTTCAGGTGTATTTCTGCCAAAGATATTCCTATGCTATAGATTAAGATACGGTCCATGGAACGATTTTGGGACACCCACTTTGATGTCAGAACCCGTCTTAAAGCATGCCGTCGTCCTGCTCTCCGGTGGGATGGATTCGACCACCACTCTGGCCGAGGCCAAAGCCGCTGGCTTCACCTGCCATGCTTTGACCGTTGAGTATGGCCAGCGCCACACGCACGAACTCGCGGCTTCAAATCGAGTGGCACAAGCGTTTTCCGTTAAAGATCACAAAACCATCTCGCTCGATCTGAGACTCTTCGGCGGCAGCGCCCTCACAAGTGATATCAACGTCCCCAAAGATCGTTCCGAAACCGAGATCGGGCATGGAATTCCAGTCACTTATGTACCCGCCCGAAATACAATCTTTCTGAGCCTCGCTTTGGCTTGGGCCGAAACGATCGGTGCATTTGATATTTTTCTGGGTGTAAATTGCCTCGATTACTCAGGCTATCCAGATTGTCGACCGGAATTCCTCCGGGCGTTTGAAAATATGGCCGATCTGGCCACCGCCGCAGGGGTGGAAGACCGTGGCAAATTTCGGATCCATGCCCCTCTACTTTATCTCTCAAAAACCGATATCGTTCGACGTGGACTCGAGTTGGGTGTCGACTTCAGCCTCACCCACACATG
>CAMCFM010000532.1 GCA_945874095.1 Candidatus Kuenenia stuttgartensis | reverse complement strand
ATCACAGGAACTTTGCAGCATTCCGAGCCGCGATTGAACTATCAATGATCGAGCTTCACGACACAAAACGAGATAAACTGGAAACCATGATGACGCTTAACTTTCAAACGTTTGAAAAAGTATCATTAATGGCCGCGTAAAGTATATGTCAAGAATATCGAGAAGCTGACTGCCTCTCAGGTGGCCCGTTGGGGGGCTGCTGATCTCTGGTGGATGAGCCCCCCGTGTCAGCCTCATACCGTTTTGGGCAAAAAACTCGACATGGACGATCCACGATCTGCCTCTCTGGCTCGTTTGTTGAAGCTGATCGAGGAGCTCAGACCGCCCAATCTGGCGATGGAAAATGTGCCTGGCTTTGCTGGAAGTCAATCGCACGAACTTCTTGTAAATGTCCTTAGTCAAAGTGGTTATGCAATCTCGGAGGAAGTCGTTTGTCCCACTCAGTGGGGCTGGCCGAACCGTCGTCAGAGATTTTATCTGGCGGCATCGCTTCTGGGAGAAGCCGGCTTGGTACAACCGTCACAAGCTCAGGCTGAGCCGTTTGGGACGATGAATTTTATTGATCCGGAACAGGATGGGAATTCGCAACTCCTTGTGAATGAGTCGTTTATGGAACGTTATGCGAATGCCATTCAGATCGTAGACCGGCTTGAAAATCAAGTCGCTACCAACTGCTTTACATCAGCCTATGGCAGGAGCCCGACACGTTGTGGTTCGTATTTATGGCTGCCGGGAGGATCAGGGGTGAGGCGGTTCGCTCCGAGGGAAATTCTGCGTTATTTAGACTTCCCACAGTCTTATCAGCTCCCCAGACATCTGTCATTAAAGAAACTTTGGTCGCTTGCGGGCAACAGCCTGACGCTGGGTTCCACAAGGCGTGTCCTGTCAAGACTTTCTGTTGTTAATGGGCAAGTGTGAGATGAATCGCCGCCCTCGATGATGAGAGCGGCCTTTGGAATCATCTTACTAGCACAGGTTTTAGGTGAAAATCAGTCGATCTTGAGAAGTTCCAGGTCGAAAACCAGGGTTGAGTCGGGTGGGATCTTGGCGCCTGAGCCTCGCTTGCCGTAACCATATTCAGAGGGTATGGTTAGCCTGCGTTTTTCGCCGACTTTCATGCCTTGCAGGCCGGCATCCCAGCCTTTAATGACAGAACCTTCACCAATTGTAAACACAAATGGCTGGCGTCCCACAGAACTATCGAAGGTGGATCCAGAAGCGAGTTTACCTGTGTAGTGCACAGAAACTTTCTGGCCAACCTTAGCACCGTCGCCTTTACCTTCAGTCAGTGTTTCGACTTTCAGGCCAGCTTTTGCGGCGTCGTCAGGTGAAGTTCCGGGAGGTGGTGTGAGGTTGACTGGTGGCTTGTTTTCTCCGAGCCGTTTGGCAGTGATCGCGCTTTCGCCAATCGCGGAAGGTGCGTCATCCGCATTTTGTGGGGGAGCCACTTCAGTGACTTCAATGCCTGGAGGGGCAGCAGGAAGGATCTGTGGGGGTTCGCCGCAACCGATCACGGTGACGACAGCAAAACAACCAACTCCAAAGCACTTGCGGATGATCATGAGCGACTCTTGTTTATAAGATGATGGAATGGACTTGATACAGGGAAGGTCTGGAATAGTGGTCGCGGACCGATTCCGTGAGGCTGGTTCGCGACTCTCTATGTTTTCGATTCCTCTATTATGCACTCTGGGTGATAAGTTCGGCCAGATGGTGGTGAGGTCAAAACGCATGGAGCGACTTTCAGGATCAGATATGGACGAGGCTGATGGCGATCCGTCCACCGAAACAGACATCCACATCCGCACCTTTCACGCGTGGGCGATTGTGATAGACCCCATTATAAGCGGCTGAGTTTGCGTCATAAAGATAGTCGAGTGGGAGTGGTGAGCGATCCCAGGGGCAATCGACAAGTTCAGGCATGGGCGAACCTTGTGGCAGACAGGGAAGATTGACATTCCAGAAGGCATTCTCAGGTAAGTCGCGTTCCAGGAGGATTTTCAGGATCGATGTGGCCCACAGGGCGGCCTGATTCCAGTCGATCGCATGATTTTTAGCGATGTAGTGCGAGATGGCGATCCCTTTTCGGCCATGAAAAACGGCTTCGCGGACGGCGGCCACGGTGCCTGAGTGGAAGATGTCGACACCCAGATTGCCTCCGGCGTTGATTCCGGAAAGTATCCATTGAGAAGACTTTGCGTATTGATGAATGGCCAGTCTGGAGCAATCGGCAGGCGTACCGGCGACGGACCATCCGCCTTTATCTTCCGGTGAGGAGATGATTTTGGCGTGAGTGGTGACAGTATGGCCGCATCCTGAGACAGCCTCGGCAGGGGCGACGACGAGAAACTGTGCAGGCAAATGGCTGACAGAATCCTTGAGAGCGGCCATCCCAGGGGCATGATAGCCGTCATCGTTAGTTAAAATGAACGGTGGAATGTTTTTGTCTGACTGGACTTGTGACATTGTGTGAAGACTTTTTCGAGAGAGTGTTGACAAAGGCTGACGATACGCTATTATATACCTGTCGAATCGAACTCCAACGGTGATCTGAAAGAGTTCGAAATGACAACTCGAAAGAGTGTTGGGGATGTAGCTCAACTGGTTAGAGCACCGGCCTGTCACGCCGGAGGTTGCGGGTTCGAGCCCCGTCGTCCTCGTTCTTATATTTCTAAGGGTTTGTGTCATTTTGACAGCCCTTCATAATTCGTGTGTTTTGGACTGCTGGCATCTGTTGCTAGTATTTTCCATCGAACCACGACATGAGACTTCTTTACGTAGACCACGCAAGGCGTCCTACTTATAAGTTGGTCATCGGCAGATAAAACTTTCAAAAGAGGGCAAGGCAAAAGCCTGGGCTTAACTGGGGTATTCGTTGACCCCCTTTGTTTGAGTGTTTGACGTAATGACGATTGTCCGGTGTTTTTTTTGGGGCCCAAGTCTAATTCGTTTGCTACTGAAGGAGACCCCATTATTTTTATGCCTTCATCCGTTATCTTGTTTTGTATCCCGGACCGTTCTTTATGGGATACAAGGATTTGTGTCAAATCAAAAGTCTGGCTTCTCGGGTAGCTTTTAGCGGGTCGGTTCATG
>CAMCFM010000531.1 GCA_945874095.1 Candidatus Kuenenia stuttgartensis | reverse complement strand
GAGCAATCGCATATTCAACCGATGCTGGAATTTCTCGGCTTTACCGAGCAATATCACTCTGTTGGCTCGGTTCTGGAAGTGCTGCAAAGTCCTGCATTGGCATCGACACCGATTGTGGCGGATATTTATCACCTGATTCGGGGCGGTGGAGCACTTGAGGACTTATTGAAATTCAAGCCCGGCCAGCTTGGTATTTTCCACATCAACGACCTACCCGCCGAGCCTGATTTTCTAGTCCAGACCGACTACGATCGGGTCATGCTGGGCGAGGGACTGATCGACCTCAAGCACTCCATCGGTTTATTAAATGAAATCCAGTTCGAAGGCCCTGTAAGCCTCGAACTGTTCAATAAACAGCTTTGGCAAGCGAATCCGGCAGACGTTTTGAGTTTTGGTTTTGAGCGATTATCAGCACTCATCGCCTGATCCCATCAGTTCTGCCTGACTTCTTCCACCCGGCTGATAACACGACCATCTGGCAGGCGAGTTTCAATCGCATCGCCTGCCATGATTTCTGAAGCACTTCGTACCACCCGTTTCCCATCGTCTGCCAGAGTCACGCTATAGCCACGCGAAAGCACTTTCAGCGGGCTAAGCGATTCCAGAACGGCCGCCTGCCGTACCAGATTCGTTTCCAATTCCGTCATTCTTCGCTGAAGTCCCGACTTAAGCCGCGATTCGGCTTGCTGAACGCTTGATGCGGCACGTTCGACTACCCTCGAACCTGCGGAAACAAGTCGTCGATCCAGCTCATCAATTCGCCGGCCAGTTTGTAGTAATCGCTGGTCCAAGGCGTTGCGAAGCCTGACATCCAAGCCGTCAATCCGCTGAAGAACTTCACGCAGATCCGGGAAAATATTTGTTGCCGCGTGTGTCGGCGTCGCGGCCCGAAAATCGGCCACCAAGTCGCTGACTGAGGTGTCTATCTCGTGCCCGACGGCACTCACAACTGGCACTCGTGAGGCTGCGATTGCATATGCCAGAGATTCGTCATTAAACGGCCAAAGGTCTTCCCGGCTGCCTCCCCCGCGTGTTAATACAATTAAATCAAGATCTTTAATCTCTTGTGCGGACCGAACCGCCTGAGTCAATTTTTCAGCAGCCGTATCGCCTTGCACAAGGCTGTCAATCACGATCAGTTCGACAAGCGGCCAGCGATCGCTGACCACTCTCCAGAAATCGCGAAGGGCTGCTCCGCTAACACTTGTAATCACTGCCACACGCTTTGGAAATTCAGGCAACGGACGCTTCCTGTCCGCTTCAAACAAGCCTGCCTGACGGAGTTTCTCGCAGATTTGTCGAAACGCCAGATCAAGCTCCCCCTGCCCCACAGGCTCAATCCGGGTTGCAATCAGGCTATATGCACCATTTTTCGGATAAACTTCCAGATTGCCATACGCGATCACCTTCATTCCATCTTCAAGGTCGAAGCGGATTCGGGTCATGCTTGATCGCCAGATGGTCAAATTTAATTTCGATGATTCATCTTTCAAAGCACCATAAAAATGGCCGCTGGAGAAGACCTTTCCACCGGAAAGTTCGCCTTGAACCGCCACATTTGTGAATCGCGATTCCAAAACGCCCTTCACTCTCAATGTGATTTCGTTGACGGTTTCCACGGCTGATTCGTCGGATTCTGGCTTCACACGATAGTTATATGACATTTTCGGCTCTTTCTTTTTTCAGAGATTCCAGTTTAGAGATTATCGTTTAAACAGGGCGTTGCCAAACCAGTGTCCAGTGTCTGTCAGATGTCATTGCCACACATGAGCCTGGGATTCCCAATGGGCTGACCATTTCGGCCACTTCCCTGACCGTCAAAGCGGCATGGAGACTCTCTTCAAACATTTTCTTCGCAATCGGAGGGGCGTCAGCCGCGTATTGTTCGACGATTTCCGAAAGCCTCAAACCATCTATCGGTCGCGCCAGATCTCTGACAAAAAGTGTTCCACCTGGTTCCAGAATCCGAACCATTTCACGGAACACGGATTCAGGGTTTGGAATGTGGTGGATGATTGAATTGGAAATGACGGCTTCAAAACTGCCGTCATCAAAATTCATTTTCTTGGCGTCCTGCAGATCCATCACAATCCGGTTCTGAAGGCCAGCCGCAGCCACGTGACGACTACCCACAGCCAGCATGTGCGATGCACCATCCACTGCTTTAATTCGGATACGGCGATCGGCGATGGCGAGAATCATAGGGATCAAGGCGGTTCCGGTTCCGATATCGGCAACCCATCCGCCTCTTGAAGTGCCATGTTCTGCCAGGAAATCGGCAACAAACCGGGCGTTTACCAGCGAGTGATCCATGGAGTCATAGCCAGCAGCTTCGTCGGCTGTGTCCATCAATTCCACTTCGAGGGTTCGTCCCAATTGGCTGTCTGCCATGTCGATGCGCCCAGCTTTCGTATCCTTGCCGTATTTTGGATCCTGATCGGTTAAAGTACCAGAATTCGTCTTAAATCGACTAGGCCTTGTTCATCTTCGATTCGAAGAATTTGCCGAACATGGGTGAACTTTTGTATGATCATGGAAGCCATACGAGTAGAATCCAAATTCCAGCCCGCCTCAGGATGCTCTGAAAACATGCAGGACCAATTCCCTACAAGCCACGAAGCCAGCATTCGCGACATGCACCCGTCTGGTCATGCAGCGGGCGAGCACAGAACTCACACGCAGGATGAGCAGCTATTAAACCGCTCCGTCCCGCCCATGCCGCGTCCACTGGCCCCTGAGCTGGCATTTTTCACACGCACGGACACGTGGCGGGTGATGAAAATGCAGAGCGAATTGATCATGGGGATCGATGAGCTTTCGGATCTGGGAGCAAGCGTTGCCATCTTCGGCTCCGCCCGATTGAAAGAAACCGATCCTGACTATATCGCCGCACAAACTCTGGGCCAGATGATGGCAGAGGCGGGGTTTGCCGTGATCACAGGTGGTGGGCCAGGCATTATGGAGGCCGCCAATCGGGGCGCATTTGAAGCCGGCGGAATGTCGATCGGCTGTAATATCGAGCTTCCATTCGAACAGAAGCCAAACCCCTATCTTTCGAGATCGTTGGACTTTCAGTATTTCTTTGTCCGAAAAACCAT
>CAMCFM010000530.1 GCA_945874095.1 Candidatus Kuenenia stuttgartensis | reverse complement strand
CTGTTTCATATGAATATCGAGGAAGTCAGCATCGCTGATGCAATTCGTCAGGGCGGTAGCCAGATCGGCCATGTGCATTTCGTCGATTCCAATCGCAGGCCCGCCGGAAATGGTCATATTGATCTTTCATCAGTCAGTGCTGCACTTGCAGAGATCAATTATCAAGGCTATGTTTCGGCAGAAGCTCTGCCCTGGCCTGATTCCTTGACGGCTGCCAGAACAACCATCGACTCGTTCCACCTCTATTTCCGAAATTAAATCCACTTTCCACTCGGAGACTTTCAAGACATGCTCAAGCACAAGCTGATCCATCCCCAAATCAATGAAATCATTGGCAGAGCCGGCCATCACAGCAAAATCCTGATCGCGGACGGAAATTATCCAAGCTCCTCGAAAAAAGGCCCCAACGCCGAAATCGTCTGTTTAAACTTAATGCCAGGCGTCCTGAATTGTGCCCAGGTTCTGGAAGCGATTTTATCGGCGGTTCCGATCGACGAAATCAATACCATGATGTACACCCATGACGACCCCTACGCGCTCGACGCCGATCCTCCTGTCTGGGACGATTATCGCAAGGTCATTGCTGACGCTGGTTTAGATCTTGAGTTGAAACCAATTGGCAAATGGGACTTTTACGACGCCGTGGCGACTCCTGATCACGTTCTGACTGTACAAACCGCCGATCGACAGCGATATGCCAATATCCTGCTCTCGATCGGTGTCCGCATGGACTGAGTTGTATCTACAATGAACATCCCAAAAATCGACGCCCATCAACATTTCTGGCAGAGAAGTCAGCCATTTGATTACAAATGGCTGGATAATCCGAAACTGGCGAAAATCTGTGGCGATTATTTGCCTGGTGATTTAAAAGTCCATTTGGATCATCGAAATATTGATGGCTCGATTTTTGTTCAGACTCAGCATAATCTATTGGAAAATGACTGGGTTTTAAGTCTCTGTGACCAAAACTCGTACCTGCTAGGAATGGTCGGATGGGTTAATCTTGCATCTCGTGAGTGTGAGGATCAACTTTTAAAGGCCCGCCAGAACCCGAAATTTCTTGGAGTCAGGCACGTTGTTCAAGACGAACCTGACGACAACTTTCTGATCCGCACCGATGTGCTTCGTGGCCTTTCCACACTCGAAAAACATCACGTTCCATTTGATGTTTTAATTTACGTGAAACATCTCAAGCATGTTCCCACTCTGGCCCGTAAGTTTCCAACTCTGAAAATGGTAATCAATCACCTGGCCAAGCCTCAGATTGCATCTCAGGGATTTGCTCAATGGCAAAAAGAATTCGTCGCCTGTGCCAAATATCAAAACGTCTTCTGCAAACTCTCCGGAATGGTCACGGAAGCCGACTGGAACGCATGGCAGCCTGCTGATCTCAAGCCTTACATCGATCAGGCGATCGAAGCCTTTTCGCCATCCCGGCTCATGTTCGGCTCTGATTGGCCTGTGTGCGAACTCGCCGCTTCTTATGAGCAAGTGCACGATGCCCTTGCGGAAAATATTGCAACTCTGACAACGTCTGAACAATCCGAAATATTCGCCGGTACAGCCCGGCGATATTACGAACTCAACAGATGATTCTTTGAGTTTAAACTCGTTCTGTTCAGCAAAGCCAGTAAAGTGCGACCCGATCCACTTGGATTTCGGTCTTCTTTGGCGATAGTTCCACAGTCTCCAGTTGCAACGACTGCGGATTTGCAGATGATTTCAAGGTCTCAATTTCCAGATCAATCTGTGCATCCAGATCAAGCAACTGCGAAGTCACAGACTCCAGACTCTCCTCAGCTTGAGCCACATCCTGCTTCTGGCCCGCCACTTTCGAAGCCGTTTTGGCCGCAGTGGCTGCCTTGCCAATGGTGGTAGCCGTAATCTTTTTCCGGCCCATCAACGATCCAAAAATTGTTGAGCCGATTGAGATGGCCGCATCCAACATTTTCGAATTCGCTTGTGATTTCTCACGGTCCACCTTCTGCTGGGCCCTCATCATTTTATCTTCAAGTGTCTTGCGTTTGGTTGCATATTTGGCTCGAAGCGATTCAACCTGCTCGTCACGCTGTTCAGCCACTTTTGAGGCCACCCTGACGCGAAAATCGCCCTCATCCTCACCCGGTTGGCTGATCATTTTTAAAGGAGTGTATTTAAATAATTTCAATACGTGATTGCGATAAAGGTGATCCTTTAATGCCGTTCCCAAGGCGGCAAAACTTTTGGGCTTGGAAAGTTCGCCTGGTATGGAGCTGAATTTGGCTTCGTCGTCAGGCGTTTTTTCGCGTTCTGGAGGATCTTCAACAAACACTTCACCAGCCAGCCAAGGTTCGTCGGCCAGTGAACCATCAAGCGGAACGACCAGCGATAGTCGCTCCCAGATATCAATCCCGCCGGCAGTTTGAGTGAAATGCACTTTCGCTTCGCCCAATAATGCTGGTTTGTAAACCAGATTTCCAGCCTTGCGGGCAGGCTGATAAAATTCTTCAATATCAGGTGGCAAAATCGGCCGATCCCCTGCTTCTAGTTTTGTGCCGCTCGCATTCGCTACAGAGGCTGTTTGAGCCTCGGCTTCACCATTTGTTTTTCGCGATTTCATTAAATCAGAAATCTGGGTTCGCGAAAGCGGCCCTCGCAGGAACGAAAGTGCCCATCGGGTCTGAAATAAAATCGGCTGTTCCTCATGCACATTATTCATCAGAAAAACACGCTGGGATAAGCCTGAAATCATTTTATCCATGTCGGATCTGTTAAACCCTTGACCAGCCGCTGTTGCGGCACCTTCCAATCCGTCCAGAACACGGGCTTTGTCGCGTTCTGTCTGCAACCGACCGATCCACCAGGTGCCGCAATTGGAAAGGCCTTTGTAATCCAGATCGACCGGGTTCTGAGTTGCCAAAACCACGCCAAGCCCAAATGCCCGGGCCTGTTTCAGCAGAGTCAGCATAGGGATTTTGGAGGGCGGATTTGCAGTCGGCGGAAAATATCCGAAAACTTCGTCCATATACAGAAGCGCACGCAGGCTTGAAGTGCCCGGCTGGGCACGCATCCAGGCGATGACTTCATTGAGTAAAAGTGTCACAAAAAACATTCTTTCAGAGTCGGACAA
>CAMCFM010000529.1 GCA_945874095.1 Candidatus Kuenenia stuttgartensis | reverse complement strand
GCGAGCAAAAGCACTGTATCGTTTGTGCTGGCATGACCTTCGACGGAAATACAGTTGAATGAATCGTCTACGATTGCCGAAAGTTGCTCCTGCAAAACCGTTTCATTCAGGTTGGCATCGGTCACGATAAAGGCCAGCATGGTGGCCATTCGAGGACCGATCATCGCAGCGCCCTTGCACAGGCCCATCAGTTGAACCACTTCGCCGGTGGACATGGTGATCGACTTTCCGGCAACTTTCGGAACCGTATCGGTCGTCATGATCGCGCGGCTGGCCAGTTCAAAGCCTGATGCATCCGAGGTCAATTCCCCTGTAGCCAGCGTGATGCCCAACTGAATTTTCTCCATCGGCAACTGATGACCAATCACGCCTGTGGATGCAACCAGCATCTGCCTTTGTTCACAACCAACAGCGTTGGCTGCCAGTTCCGCCATTTTTGCGGCATTGTCAAGCCCCTGCTGACCAGTGGCCGCATTGGCGTTACCAGCATTGACCACCACCCCACGCAGGCCGTGGGCAGGCACCAAAGCGCGATCCCACTGAACAGGCGCAGCAGCCACTCGATTCAACGTAAAGGTTCCCGCTGCGGCACACGGCTGATCGCTTACGATCATGGCTAGGTCGAGATTCCCAGACGCTTTGATTCCGCACTTTACGCCAGTAGCCTTAAAGCCCTTTGGAATTATGACTTGTGACGGATTTCCCATGGTCGCTGATCCTGAAAATTCGGGGTTTGATTTGGAAGACATGAAAACGACAGAACTGTTACTGAGCCGAATAGCCGCCGTCGATGGTCAGGCTGGCTCCGGTCATGAAGCTGGAGGCTTCGGAGGCCAGGAAGATCGCAACTGGTCCCAACTCCTTCGGATTACCCCAGCGGGCCATCGGAATTTTGCCAACCACACGGGAGTTGACCTCAGGGTCGTTCAATAGAGGCGTGTTGATCTCGGTCGCAAACGGACCTGGACAAAGGTTGTTCACAGTGATTCCGCAAGCAGCCAGTTCCAGAGAAAGCGAGCGGGTCATGGCTGACATACCGCCCTTACTGGCAGAATAAGGTGTCCGGTCAGGCATCGAGATATCGGCCATCATGCTGGAGAGGTTGATGATTCGGCCCCACTTCTGAGCCTTCATCACAGGCACCACGGCGCGGCAGCCAAGCCAGGCGCTTTTCAGATTGGCGTTGATGACGGCGTCCCAATCGTCAATGGCGAGCGTCTCAATCGGGCCACGGATATTGATTCCAGCGTTGTTCACCAGAATGTCGAGCCGGCCAAAAGTGGCGATCGTTTGAGCGACCATATTTTCGACATCTTCAGGTCGGGTCACATCGGCGGACAGGCCCAAAGTCTTGGCCGAGAATTGCTGAGCGATCTCAGAAGCGGCCAGTTTTGCAGACTCTTCACTGCGGGCCGTCAGGGCCACTTTAGCACCTGCATCGGCGAGAGCCTCTGCGATCACTCGGCCCAGGCCTCTGGCTCCGCCGGTGACCAGAGCGACCCGGCCTTCAAGCTGAAACGATTTCATGTAGCTCTTCATGCGGATTCTCTTCCTGAAATGGATTGTGCGTTGAAGACTTCCGTCTCCGTTACGGATCGCAATTTGGCACATCATACCAGAAAAATCGATCAAAATCCCGCATGGCAATCTATTCTGGTTTTTCCAGGTTTACGAATTTCCCGGATTATGATATCCCCTGTGAGTCGTCAGCCCGAGTCAATTTTGTTCCGGTTATGACGGTCGTGCCATCAATGAGGTGCAATCACCATGATCTGCAGGAAATTCAGGCCGGGATGATCAAGAGGTATAAAATCGCTGGCCGATCCTACAAGACAGTGTCTAAAGGCCACCCATGGACGGGGTCACTTCCGGGTGAGAGCGAAGGGATTGCTCGTCAGGGTTGGTTTGTCGAGGAGATAGACTAATGCTCAAATCTTGTAGGGTCGCTGTACTGGCCCTTTTGGCGGGGGTTGGGTGGTCAAGCGCCACTCTGGCTTCGTCGTATGGCGGGGCTGCTTCGGTAGGTTGTAACCCGATCCCTTGTGGCGGGTCGTTTGTCGAATATCGCCTGCAAAAGCAGACGATTATGCGGACCGTGGCCGAGACTCAGTATGTCCCGCGTCAGGTCACAACTACAAAACAACTTCTGGAAACGGTGTACAAGCCCCAGACTGTCACTGAGATGCGAACCGTCTCGGAAACAGGCCTGAGAGATGAGCTTTACACGGTTCAGAAACCGCTCTATCGCACCGTTCTGCAAGAGCAACGATACACGGTTCAGCGTCCCGTTCAGCGAACAGTCTACAAAGACATCGCCTACACGGTTCAGAAGCCCGTTCGGGAAACCCACCTGGAAACCCGTCAGTACACGGTCAACACGCCTGTCCGGGAAACCGTTATGCAAACCGTCGCTTACAATGTAACGACACCGGTTCGCGAAACGATCTACCAAGATCAGGCCTATTCCGTATGCCGACCGGTTCAGGAAACCGTTTTCCAGAACGTGCCTGAATATTTCAACCGTCCTGTCGTGCAAACCGGTGTCAAGACGGTGGTTGAGTGCGTCAAGGTGCCTGTGCAGAAAACCTGCTACCGCACCGTGCCTTACCAGGTCTCTGTGCCAGTGCAGAAAACCGTTCTGCAATCGCAGCAGTATACGCAGATGATCCCTGTCAAACAGTGCTCATACCGTGAAGAACAGTACACCGTTCAAAAACCTGTGTACAACACGGTCATGCAGGAAGTTCGCTATAACGTGAACCGCACTGTCCAAAAAACCGTTATCAAGCAAGTTCCTTACACCTATCAGAAGCCTGTCCAGGAAACGGTCATGCAAACGTGTCAGTACACGGTTTGCCGCCCTGTTCAGCAGACTACCATGCAGACCATCTCCGAAACGGTCTATCGTACCGTGGCCGAGACCCAAACGGTGGTTGACACCAAAACGGTTTGCGTTCCCACAACAATTTCCAAGCAAGTCACGCGAACTGTCTGCGAAAAAGTCTGTCAGAAGACTTACGTCCCAGGCCCTGTGATCTGCACCAACGGCCAGTGGATTCAGTGCCCAGGCCGCTGGGAAGAACGCGTTGTGAGCGTGCCTCGCACCATCACCGAAAACGTCTGCGAAACGGT
>CAMCFM010000528.1 GCA_945874095.1 Candidatus Kuenenia stuttgartensis | reverse complement strand
AATACGCTCTATCGAGGAATCGTTCGGACCATGTTCGACCAGCGCGAGCGTGAAAACGATTCGTTCCGCAAAGTGGGTTGATTCTTCAGCTCTAGTTCCTTAACAGAGCTGTACTTAAACTTTTTGAAATCGCCCGGTCCACGCTGGCCGGGCTTTTTTATTTTCCGAAACGTTTAGGATCAGGCTGGAAACAACTTCCAGTTTTAAAAACACCCAGAGTGCTAACCAAAGCCCCCCATGTCAGGGGTCATGGCCTGCATTACATGTTCTCTAGTCCAGAATTTTTGAATTGCCGTTGGGCTCTGCCCCAAATCTCAGCCTCGATATCCAGATTTCAGAACGGGAGGTTTGTAATCTGGGTAAACCAGGGGGTTATTGAGCGTCAGACGGCAAATAAATTGGTACAGCTGTCCGATCAAATTTTGGGAGCTTAGGCAATCTGGAAAACATTTTCGCACCCATCTTAACAGGTTTGAGAAAACTTTCTAAAAAGAAGAGGGAAAGGGTTTGGCTGAATCGTTGCGGGTCGGTATGGTATGAGTTCAAGTTCACAGAAGAGCACAGGGCGACGGATTCGCCAAGTCGGCAGAGATGGGAGTTGTCCGCACATGAGGCCAGCACAAGCACTGAACCGGGCTCGCGGAGCGATGCTCGGCATGGCGGTGGGAGATGCACTAGGGGCACCTCTTGAAGGGCTCGGCCCTCAGCAGATACGGACCCATTACACCTCTGTTGAGGATTATGTTGACGGAACTCGGGCCTGGCGCCGAAAGAGCGACCGATGGCGTGTTCCCGGCCTTTATACGGACGACACCCAGCAAGCCTTGACCGTCGCCGAAACCTTGATCGAGTGCGGCGAGATGCGGGCCGTCCATCTGGCGGAATTCTGGAGACGGATGTATCGCACCAGCGTTGAGGAATCCGGCTTTCAGCTTCCCAACGGCGTACACCGAAATATTGGCCGTAACTTTCGTCTGGCACTGGAACAACTCACGGCCGGCCAGCCCATTCACACGATCAGTCAAGCCAGCGCCGGGCTCGGTGCAGCCGTTCGGGTTGTGCCTCTGGCTCTGGCTTATCGGGAAGATGCCGATCGCCTCTATCATGCCGTGGTGGAATCAAGCCTTTTAACCCATTCTGACATACGAGGCATCGCTGCTGCATTGGCTGTCGCCTTTGCCACCGCCAGACTCCTTAACGGGGAAGCCAAGGAACCATCGTTCCTGTTCCATGTGGCAGGCGATACAGCTCGTTCTGAATCACGACTGGCCCAGGAATTTCCCGATCGAATCCTCAATCTGAATCCACACCTGCATTCGATTTCGCGATGTATTGCAAACGTCGAGCGAATTCTGGACATGCCTCAGGATCAAGCCTATTTGATGATTCTGGACGAAGCCCGAAATCACGGCCCCAGCGTACCTTGCAAGCGTCCGACCATGGGTTTTGCACCTGCTGCACTGGCCAGTTGCTTCTACCTTTTGATTACCAGTGGGAGTTATCAGGAAGCTCTGATTGACGTTGTCAACCAAGGTGGCGACGCCGATACCGCTGGAGCCATCCTCGGTGCCATGTGTGGGGCCCACTTCGGCCTCGACGGAATCCCGCAAGACTGGCTAACCCCTCTATTCAACGTCGATGGGATCGATGCCCGGGCTCAGGCTCTGATGACGAGCCCAGAAAAGATCAATCGAAAAATGATCCCTGACCTGATCGAGACAGAGGCCCGACTTAGCAGAATGGAATATCGGCATTGTCAAGAGTTGAAAGCCGGGTTCAGCTTTCAATCCAGCACAGACCTTGACCAATCCGTTGGGAATCAGCCCAAAGCTTCAGACGGACCTCCTTCATCGACTGACCCTGACTGAGCTACTTGATAAAAATGGAAATGCAACAGGGGATATCCAAATTGATATCCCCCTTTGTTTTATTTTTCGATTACAATTCCGAGATTATTCCGGCTTCTGAAAAATGATGATATGCTGCCAGGGAAGGCGCGGATCGTTCTTCTGGAATTTAAATCCCTGGGCCTCCACTTCCTTGCGGGCTTGTGCCAGAGTCATCTTGTGTTCTGGTCTGATGGGCACATCGGGATCCTCAGCCCGAAATTCGATCAGGACAAGTCGACCACCCGGTTTGAGTGCTTTTTTAAGACCTTGAAGGGTTTCAATCGGGTTTGAGCACTCATGATAGACATCAACCATGATGATCAGATCAATTTCGCCATCCGGGAGCTTTGTATCTGTGGCTGTGCATAAGGTGGGGATGACGACTTTTTCGAGCTTCATGGCGCGGATGTTGGATTTCAGCATCCGGATCATCTGAGGCTGAATATCCGTGGCATAAACTTTCCCGGTGGTGCCCACGCGTTTCGCAAGCCGCACCGACGTATAGCCAACACCGGCCCCAACATCGGCCACCACATCGCCGGCTTTCAGGTTCAGGGCGTCGATCATCTGCTCAGGCTGCTCTTCCTGTTCGCGAGTCTCTCGCAGAAGCCAGTCGGCCCCCAGATAGCTCATCACAGGTGCAATCGCCCGGCCCATAAAATTACCGGGCTTATCAGGCAACTGATGCGGATCCACTTCAGCCGATTCCGCTGCTTTCTGATCCGCCTTTTTTCCTTCAGCCGATTTGACAACCTGCGCAAAAATGCTGGAAGGCAGGAATGTCACCAATGCCACGGCGAGCAGTTGGATTTTGAGAGATTTGATCAGTTGCTGGGGGATTCCAAACCGGGTTGTCTTGGCTGACATGTGGATGCTCCTTGATTTTGGTGATGATTTGATGCGGCAAGCTGTTCGAAGACTGAACCGGGTTCGGGCTATGTCTATTTTATCATTCTCATCAGATATTATCAGGTCCTCGTCAAGGTCAAAACGTTAAACTGCTCTGCTCTAAGAAATAGGCCAAAATTGGTTCCGTTTTTAAGCGAACCGCGGCTGTTGTCTAGTGCCCCCTCAAGCCTTATAAATGGGGTAGTTCCTGTAGGGTGGGGTGAAGCCACCCCTTTCAAGGTCTTTTGATTTACGATATAATTTATTAATTACAAGGATGTTGCGTTGACTCTCAGGAGACGGCAAGGATGTTGCCTACAGCGATTCTCGATCGGTTTGTTGAACGTTGCCCGGC
>CAMCFM010000527.1 GCA_945874095.1 Candidatus Kuenenia stuttgartensis | reverse complement strand
TTCGTTAAATCCTGAACCATTAAAGTCATCCCATGAGCCTTGGCCCAAGCCTGGGAGAGTAAGGCGCCGGTCTGGGTTTTACAGGTTTTCAGGGCAACACCTGTCCACCCCAGCGATCGGCCCAGCCTGATCAAATGCCAGTCATGAGCTGATTCATCCATGAACAAAGGCTTGCGTGCCGAGACGCTCCGCACGTCTAGCCTATGCTCTTCAAGTTCATACGGAAACGGCTGTTCCACATATAAAATCATTCCGGAAATCCGTGGATATTCGATCACCAGTCGGTCGAGAATTTCGCAGACATACGCTGGTTCATGCACTGTGCAGTTGAAATCCGTTGTGAGCCAGTCGCAGCCAAGGTCAATAGCCATCTTGCCCACTGTGACAAGCCTGTCATAATCCCAAACGGGATCGTCGCCGCGGAGCTTGATTTTCAAGCACTTCAGGCCGTCAGTTTTGATCCAGTCGGCCAGCAGGACAGGATAACCGTCGTTTGGCTCCGTTCCGGTCAATTCTTCTCGTGTCACAGGATCTTTACCACCCACCAAGTGCCATGCAGGCAATGACTTGGGTGGATGCTGCAGCAGATAATCGGCTGGATATTTACCCTTGAATGAAACGCTCGAATCTTCGGCTGGCTGGAGATAAGCCGATAGGTCGCGATTCATCCACTGAGCGTTGTAAGTTCTGTAAGTTGGGATACCGTGAGCCATTCCATAGGCATCATGCAGAGCTAGATCAAATGCCGAGCAGCAGACTAGAGCTGCCAACCACGGCATGGGCTCTTCTCCTGCCCTGGCACGAGCTTGATTTAAATCCTGCCAAAGCGATATCAAAGGCCCGTTCTGAAAGTCATGACCGACCTCCATGGGGTGGCCCATCTCAGTGAATTTCGACCATGCCTGAACCAGCGATTTGCAGAATCCGATAAGCACATCGTGCCTTAAAGCATAGGATAGCGCACTTGGCCAAACCCACTGAACTGAAAGAGGCGTTTCACCCCAGCCAGTCGCAGGACGGCCGTCGCGTGTAACGACATCCAGTTTCACTCGAGCACAGGTGACTTCCGTCGTGATTTCAGGACCGAATTTCAAGGGCATTCGGGTTTTAATTGGTAGTAGATAAAGGGCACAGCCGCGAGCCTTAATGTCTGTATTTTTCAATCCGCTCATGAGCTGAGACCTTTTAATAGGGGGTTGTTTTTTATCGACATGTCGCCAGTTTGACAAATCCAAAGTGCTGGATCAAGTCAATCGTCCAATATGATTGGGGTGGCGTATCGCTCTTCGATGTCTCGATCGTTAGAATACCACAACACTCACAGTAAAAAGGGGAAACAACTTGATCAATCTACTCGTTACTTTGGCAATTTCCGTCGCCTTGCCCCCCGACCCGGTCACTGGGTTCGCTCAGGCGATTGTGGTTCCAGCGGACTCCGCCCTGATCCACACCACCCAGATTTTTTCTGAAGCCACTGGCGATATTTTCACCCAGACATCCAGCGCCCTCAATCGGCTGGCTCCTATGACTGGAGGTCTGGATCGCATCGTGCGTCTGCATGGAATTGTGGACCCAAAAGTCGATGAACATCAACTGCTGGAAGCCTTAAAAAAGAGCTTTCCCGAACCACGTCGCCGACCGGCCCTGACTCTGGTTCGAAGCCCTTTGGAACGTCCCGGCACGCTTGTGGCGTTCGATGCCGTTGCCATTTCTACGGGTGGTGGGCAAGCGGCTTTACTGCCGCCCGGCGGACGAATTGATATTTCTGGCCAAGCTGAAAAGGCCGACGGAACATTGGCAGGTTGTACTAAAGCGACGCTTGAAAGTTTGGAAAAGACGCTCAAAGGGCTTGGATCTGATAGATCCAAAATTGTGCAACTCAAAGCCTTTTTCAAGCCCATGACAGATGCCGCAACGGTTCGGCGAATTGTGCGAGAATATTTTGTGGGACAGGAAATACCGCTGGTGCTTGTGGAATGGGATATGGGATTGCCGATTGAAATTGAGCTGGTGGCGGCTACTGGACCAGGAACTCCAGTTGGAATGCGATTTGTGACTCCGCCGGGCATGACTTCATCGCCTGTTTTTAGCCGAACGGCTGTGACTCAGGGCCGGTTTGAAACTATCTACACCACTGGCCTGACAGCCCCTGAAGGGACAACTCAAAACGAGCAGGCTAAACCGATTTTTGCGCAATTGAAGTCGATTCTGGATTCGACTGGTTCGGACATGAAACACCTTAGCAAAGCGACTTATTACGTTTCGAACCCTGATGCCAATAAGTCGCTTGACACGATTCGGCCTACTCTTTACGACCCAAAGCGTCCGCCAAGTGCTTCCAAAGCGGGTGTTTCAGGCGTGATGCCTGGAACAGGCCGAGGCATGCTGGTGGATATGATCGCCATACGCATACTCAAATAACCGAGATTTCGCTACCAGGACAAGGATTACCCAAGTGCACGTAACCGCCATACGCCCAGCTCTGATTCTTACGTTGGTTTACGCAGGATTAACACCAGCCATGTTTGCACAGGCCCCGCAATTCGAGCCAGCCAAAGCGGTAAAGATCAAGCCTGAGGATCGGGCACGGTTTGAGAAGGCTTTGACTGAGTTGGACAAGGGATTTAAAAATCCTCATACGCCCGCCTTGGCCCGTGGCCAGGAGTTGCCAAAGGGCTGGGCTGATGCGGAAATTGGTCGAAAAGCTCTGCGTTGGATTCTAAAATACAACGAATTTTACACGCCGAAATTTGTTGGGATGACGGATAAAGCGATTGAATTGACAAAAGAGCGGCTTAAATCGCTTGAAACTCAGGCCGAACTCAAGCCCGGTTTCGGCACGGTACTGGGTTATATTTCGTCGGTGGACGGATCTGTGCAGCCATACGCGCTTTATTTGCCACCTGATGCGAATGAAATCAAGCCAACAAGGCTCTTGGTGGTATTGCATGGACGCAATCAGAATTTGAACGAGGTCTCGTTTATTGATGCGCACCAAGGCAAGCCCTACCCAAAAAATGAGCTGGAAAATGGGATGAAACGTGCGGTGCTGCATGTTTATGGCCGTACGAATAATGGATATCGCTGGGCGGGTGAAACGGATGTGCTGGAGGCGATAAACGATTGTATTTCGCCATTTTCAGTTCA
>CAMCFM010000526.1 GCA_945874095.1 Candidatus Kuenenia stuttgartensis | reverse complement strand
CGGTCACCGAGCCGGCCAGATCCCGATGAGTTCCCAGAAGTCGATGGTGGGCCACCTGATCGGCGCCTCCGGCGCCCTCGAAGCAGCCGCCACGGCGATCACTTTGGACATGGGCGTGATTCCTCCGACAATCAACCAGACGACCCGCGACCCGTCTTGCGACCTTGACTATGTCCCAAACATTGCCCGAGAGCGGAAGGTGGATACAGCTATCACCAACAGCTTCGGTTTCGGCGGTCAAAACGCTTCTCTGATCCTTCGGAGGTTGATCCGGGCCTGATCCGGAGCGATGGATTTCAGGAGCGATTTATCCAATTTTATGCTCGACCCGCTGTTCCTGGTCGGCTGATCCGTTACAATAAATTTACAAGTTCGTATCCAGGGGCGGGCAACCGCCTCTTTTTCAGTCTCTCGCTGATGACTTTTAAAGGACGAAAGGGCCATTCCCATGAAACGCATCGATTGGAAAAGTATCTCCCGACTGGCACTGGTAATGATTCTAACCGCTTCTGGTATCATTGCTTATCAGGCACAGGCCCAGCAGGACGATCTGGCTGGCCGACGTGCCAAGCGGTCGACTTTTATGAAGATGAAGCTCGAGTATTCGAAGAATTTGCTCGAAGCGCTCACCACAGAGAATTATGATAAGATCCAGGCCAATGCCAAGGCTCTTAAAGCCATGTCGCTGGCAGCAGAATGGGAAGTGGCGGAGATCCCGAGCGTTCAGGAATATCTGACCTATTCCACTGACTTCCAAAGACTTTGCGACGATCTCTCGAAAGCGGCTGAAAGAAAGAGTATCGACGGCGTGACTCTCGGCTTTACCCAGCTCACCATCAACTGCGTAAAGTGCCACCAGTTTGTCAGGTTCAAGAAAGACTAAAAAGACTAATCCACCCTTTGAATCAAGGCCAGTTTCCATGCAGACCAGTCAGCAATCGAGCCACTCACAGGTTGGAAGGTTAGGCTTATTGCAGGCTGTGAGCGTGAATATGGCGATGATGGTGGGCGTTGGCCCGTTCATCACCATGCCCTTGTTTGTTGGGAAAATGGGTGGTCCACACGCTTTAGCCGTCTGGATGATCGGCGCACTTGTCGCCGTTTGCGATGGGATGGTCTGGGCCGAGCTGGCAGGAGCATTCCCCGGAGCAGGCGGCACCTTTCAGTTCTACGATCAAGCTTATGGCCGAAAGCCGGTCGGACGGCTCCTCAAATTCCTGTTCGTCTGGCAGTTCCTGTTCAGCGCACCGTTGGAACTGGCATCAGGTGCTCTCGGCTTTGCACTTTATCTGGGCTATCTGGTACCCGGGCTGGATACGGTCCTGACAGTCTGGCCCTGGACCATCAAAACACATCATCTGGTGGCCGTCAGTGTCATGATCGGCGTTCTGGGACTGGCCTGGAGAGATGTCAAAGCCGCAGGTCAGCTGATGGTCGTCCTTTGGGCTGGGATGCTTGTCACCGTGGGCCTGATGATCACCGGCTGTGCCGTTCAAGCCGATTCCGGACTGATCCGCACCGCAACCGGCCAGTTTACAGACGCCATAGGGGCAGCCAGTGGGGGCGATTTCCGTCTCTGGCTCGGAGTGGGTGGAGCTCTTGCCATCGCCATGTACGACTTTCTGGGTTATTACCAGATCTGCTACATGGGTGAAGAAGTGAGCCATCCACAGAGGACCATCCCCAGGTCGATCCTGATCTCGGTCGTCATCATCGGCATCCTCTATTTCAGCATGAATCTCAGCCTCTTCGCCGTGATGCCCTGGCAGGATGTTGCCAAGAGTGAGCACATTGCCAGCGATGCGTTTGAGAAGCTCTACGGCACATTCGCCGGCAAGGCCATGACCGGCCTGATCCTCTGGACAAGTCTGGCCGCCACCTATTCCGCCATCCTCGGCTATAGCCGTGTCCCCTACGCCGCTGCCCGAACTGGCCACTTCTTTCGAGCCTTTGCGGATCTGCACCCCAAGCACGGCTTTCCTGCCAAATCCCTGCTCGCCATCGGCTTTGCCGGCGTTCTTGCCTGTTTGATGAATCTGGAGACTGTGATTGCCGCACTGCTCACAAGCCGTATCCTGATCCAGTTCCTCGGCCAGATTGTGACCGTCATCTACATCCGAACCAACCCTGAACTCTCCAGCCGAATGAAGTTCCGAATGCCGCTCTTCCCTCTGCCTGCCATCATTGCATTCGTGGGCTGGTCCACCGTCTTCCTCACTTCCGACTGGCCCGCACTAGTCTACGGCGGCCTCAGCCTGATCCTCGGATTCATCGCCTATGGCATCTGGAACCTGAAGACCACGACGAATTCCGTGCAATCTCCATCACTGTGACTCTCTGAATCAATGATCCCGAATGAAATTCCGCCGTTTTTAATCACTCTCAAGCTCTTTCTGCACCATCATCTCTGGATAGTGGATATGATTCAATCGTATGATGATGGGACAGCCTGACGACTCTCACTTTGGACTCTCCATTCAAAATCCATGACGATCATGACTATCAGAATTTATGGCCCATCATTATTGCAATTATGGATCGTTTTGCTCCTGATCGCTCCCAAAATGACTCAGGCTCAAACCACCCCCAACCCATCTCTTAATCAACCGATTCTCTTTGGTCGCGATATTGCCCCGGTTCTGGTAGCGAATTGCATTGAGTGTCACGACGACACACGCAAACGTGGCGGTCTCTCCATGATGACTCCAGCCAAGCTCACCACAGGCGGTGAAACCGGCCCTGTCATTCAGCCCGGCAAGCCTGACGAAAGCCTTCTGGTACGCCACATAAGGGGCGACGAACAACCCCAGATGCCCAACGGCCGCCGACCGCTCGCTGACAACACCATTGAAACTATCGCCCAATGGGTCTCTGCCGGTGCAAAGCTCGACGACGGTCAGTCCGCTTCATCTCCAATCGCAAGTCTGGCATGGACTCCGGAACGGATGACTCGCGACCGTCTCGCCCGACTCTCCACCGACGATCGCCTGAAAACCGAGACTGCTGAACTGGCCCGGATCATGGCAGGAATTCGTCCGACTCAATCCGAAGACGATGCAAAAACCATTGCAACCAGCGATCATTTTGCCACCGTGGGTGTCACCGATTCGACACTTCGCAAAAGCCTTCTGGGAAGCCTTGAAAAGGCTCG
>CAMCFM010000525.1 GCA_945874095.1 Candidatus Kuenenia stuttgartensis | reverse complement strand
GACATTATTGACCGGCTCCTGAGAGCGATTGACGGATGCGACCTGGCGATTGGAGCCCGGCCAACGTCAAAAACCCTCGCGAAATGCAACCGGACAATTTCTGCCAAAATCAGGGGCTGGATCTGGGGCGCAGGTGTGCTGGACCCACTCTCTCCATATAAAATGGCTCGTTCAGAATTCCTCAAGAAATTCCCGATTCAGTCGAAGTCTTATTTTGCTCATGTCGAGACGATTGCAAAATGTAACTTTCTGGACGCTTTGATCCATGAGGAATTAATGCCGGCTGCGGCTTCATGGACAAGCCCTCAATTTGGACGTAGGGTTTCTGGGGATAAACGAGCTTTATTTCGGAATCCGCATTTTAAAATGCAACTGGCAAGCGAAACATTTGAAGAAGAGTGACCAGGTAATCCAACTGCCGATGATTCAAATGAAATGAACCAGCGACAGTTGAAATTCCGGAAATGACTGGTCGAGCCCGTGTTATTTCACAGATTCAATCTGCACGCCCCGGTTCTGCGAATTCGACTTATATCTGTTCTCAAGCCTTTCCATTTGCTTGAGGCTGTTTTGCTGATTAATACCGCGCAGATTCTGGTCGAGCGATTCCGACTGCATGCCCTGACCTTGAATCTGAGGTTGATTCTGCTGACGAAGTTGGACAGCGGCAGGAGCAGGCTCAAACGACTGTTGAAATTTGCCGCCGAGCGAAGCTTTTCCTCTGAAAAACGCATACCGGCCAGCAGATTGACGCACCACTACGGTGACCAGTCCGCTCAACCCGTCGGCCACGTAAACGCCTCGCATGTCTGTCACACCGTCTCGCAAACCACCACCAATACTGGCGGAAAGTTTCACTTGCAACTTCGCCAGGGGCTTGCCTGAAACTGCCTCACGGGCGGCCACGCGCACTCGGCCTGCATCCGGCTCTTCCATGACTTCAAGTTCAATGGGAGTGGCCAGAACAATGCCTGATGCAAATAAATCACCGCCTCGAATCATCACCAGATAAGCCCCTTCACCGGGCACCTGCAATTGCAATTCGTGGGATTTATCGGCGAAGTCTTTGCCGTCACCAAGAGTCACGGTAAATTCTGTCAAGGGCTTGATACCTGCCAGATCCACTGCTCCGATTTGATCGAGATTTTGCTTCGACAAATACAATCTCAGTAAATCGACTGGATAGACTTTCAAGTCCAGCTTCTCAATATTGCGGTATTGAATCTTGATTTTTGCTCCGACAGGTTTATTCCCCAGAGCCGTTGGCACCATGGTCACTTCTGGAAGGCTCAAGGCCTTGCGTTCCAGAGCTTTGACAGCCACAGAGGCGTCGGGAAACTGATCCTTGACCAGTCGATATTGGTCAAGTGCTTTGGGAAAGTCGCGCCGGGCGTCGTAAATCTGCCCCATGATAAACAGGGCCTGATTGCGGTTCGGGCTTTGACGCTTCACCCCGCCTGGCTCTTCATAAGTGGTATCGGCAATTTTTCGGGCAATGCCGATCGCCTGGTCAAGTTCGCCCAATTGATAGAGGGCCAAAGCCTGGCCGAACTGGAGACTATCGAGAAAACGGCTCTTGGGATAGAGTTTCACAGCCTGTTCGGCCACCCTCACCACAGCCTCATTGGCCTCCAGGCTTGCCAGATCGCCAATCAAGGCCAGATTCGCTTCATCCCCCAAAGGATCGTCTGGAGAGAGGGTCAAAAACAGTTGGGTCAGTGCAATCGACTGAGCCAACAGCTCTGAACGTGTCAGTTCTGCGCCCATCAATTTTCGGCGTAAATCCGGGTTCGTCTGTGAATCCGTTGCGAGTTGGCTGATCCATCGCGACAGTCCGAAGAAATCGCTTTGCTGACTGGCTGATCCCGGATAACTCCTCCAAGTGTTGATCAGATAAACCGCCGCCTCCAGAGGACGACCGGTTTGCTTTAAAGTCTGCCCGAGCTGGGATTCATCGAGATAACCTGTATCCAGAACGGCCCTCCAGACCATCAGTGCCCGTTCCGATTCACCAATCGCTGCATAGGCATCGCCCACAGCCCTGATTTTCTGGATTGGTAGGACCAGATCCGCAGCACGCAGCTTGAGGACCTCAAAATCCTGAACAATCTTTCGAGGCTCGTTCGAAGCAATATGGGCGTCCAGCAACATCCTGGCGGTTTCCCGGGCAGGTTCATCCTGAAGCGAATAGCCTGTCGATAGTGCCTCCAAAGCCTGGGCTGACTCCACCAGCCGGCCCTTCTCAAAGTGCTTGCGGCCACGTGCATAAAGTTCGTCGGGAGTCGGCTTGTAAGAGTCCGACGATTTGGACCCTACTGGAAGTATGGTCAGGCTGGATTCCGCTGATGCATGGGCCAAACCAGACTGGCTGAGTGCATAAATCCGCGTGGGACGCAGTCTCGAGCGGCCTTTAAAGGCTCCGAAAACCTCGTACTGAATGGTTGAATCGCCAAGCGTTCTGGGATCCAGATAAAATCTCAGTAGGCCCAGTTCTTGCTCTGTTCGAAGCACTGCACCTGTGATGGAACCTTCCACCAAACGTACTCCTGAAGGCAGGAACTCTTCGACGACGACCAAATCGCCGCCGTTTAATCCGAGATTTATTCCAGGTGTACGCCGCACGTGTACAGCAACGCGAGCCTTGCCACCTGGCAGGAGCTGTGTGACCTTGTTCTGAAATTCCGTTGGATTCAGAACGCTGCTGAAGCCGGTGGGCAATCGCATTCCGTCTAGTTCTGGATCAGCCGCCAGGATGGTGCGGCTCTGCACGGTGAATGGCTTGCCTTCTGGCTTTTGATCCATGCTGTAATCGCGGCTGAAGCCGGTCAGTTCCACTCCATAGCCGTATCTGGCTCGACCTTCCACATCGAAACTGACCTTGTTCTGGCCAGGCTTGATCAGGCCAACAGGCACGTTCCAAACCTTCACGGCAGATCCATTGGCTCCATCCACTGTGAATTGATCGAGCGGTTGATCGTTTACCTTGACAGCCATTCGATAACGATCTTCAGCCGCCTGAGCACGACCATGCCATGCTGCAAGTGCTGCCACAGCCGCGCCTTTAGTTTCATAGGGCAGCCAGCCGGGGCCGAATCGGCGGGCATTGATCCAGCCCACTGCTTCCGGAAGCTGATCAGCTGCCGGACGCACCTG
>CAMCFM010000524.1 GCA_945874095.1 Candidatus Kuenenia stuttgartensis | reverse complement strand
AGTGGGATCGGGTGACAAATGGGGCTTAAGCGAAGAATCAACCGACCACCAGCGTCGCTCACAGTTGGCAGAATGGCTAACCTCACCATCAAATCCACTCTCATCGCGCGTGATTGTGAACCGACTCTGGCATTATCATTTCGGAACAGGGCTTGTGGAGACCCCGAACGACTTCGGATTTAATGGTGGATTACCAAGCCATCCAGAATTGCTTGATTTTCTGGCCTCGCAATTGCAACTGAATGAAAACCGCCTGAAAGCGATTCACCGATTGATTGTCAACTCGAATGCTTACAAACGATCGTCGATTAAATCTCCTTCCAATATTTCTAAAGATGCTCAGAATCGGATGGTCTGGCGACACAATCCCACACGCCTTGAAGGCGAGACCGTCAGGGATTCTCTGCTCTTCATCAGTGGTCAATTGCAACTTAAGATGGGTGGTCGAGGTTTTATTGATGTCGATATTATTGACAATAATAATGGAACCACATATTTTGAGCCGATCGACCCGGCTGGCCCGGAATTTCAGAGGCGAACCGTCTATCGGTTCAGCCCTCGAGGTGGTCGCAGCACGCTTCTCGATAATTTCGATTGTCCAGATCCAGCCACGACAAGCCCTCGACGAAGCGTCACCACGACCCCTTTGCAAGCATTAAGCCTTCTGCACGGCCAGTTTCCAGTCCGCCTGGCACATGCCATGGCCGATCGCGTTCATAACGAATCGGCTGGTGACAGATCAAATGCAATCAAAAGGTGCTGGAATCTCGCCCTTCAGCGCGATCCTGACACCGAGGAATTCAAGGCGTCCCTCGCTCTTGAATCGGCACATGGCCTATGGGCCGTTTGCCTGGGCTTATTCAACTCCAATGAATTCACCGTCATTCCATAATGCAACACGACAAGGAAATAAGAATGGACCACTGGAATCGACGCGAATGGCTCACCCACTGGGGAATGCAGGGTCTGGCCGCAACCGCCCTACTGGATTTATGGCGTGGTGACGGGCTTGCAAATGATACGGCAAGCCAGATTGCAAACCACCAAACCAGCCTAATTCCCAAAGCAAAACGGGCGATCCACATTTCGCTGGTGGGCGGGATGAGCCATCTCGACTCATTTGATTACAAGCCTGAACTGATCAAGCGACATGGCCAGAATCTGATCACCAAGGAAAAGCCTGATATCTTCTTTGGGCAGGTAGGGCAATTCCGTCGCCCTGACTGGAAATTCGAGAAGCGTGGTCAAAGTGGCCTTCATGTCAGCGAATTGTTCCCCCATATTGCCCAGCAAGCGGATCTTCTAACGGTCGTAAACTCGATGTTTACCGAATCTGCAAATCATACTCCTGCTCTGTTTTTTGCCAACAGCGGGTTTCAATTCAATGGCTTTCCAGCGATCGGTAGCTGGTTTTCATTTGGCCTTGGTAACGAAACGGACGAATTACCGACATTCGTCGTGTTGCCCGACCCTCGCGGCGGACCAAACGGTGGTGCCTCCAACTGGTCCTCAGGCTTCCTCCCAGCCGAGCATCAGGGAGTCGTATTTCAAGGCACCTCAGAACCGGTCAAAGATCTCTTCTCTCCAGATAAACAAGGTCGAATGGCTGACAATGATGTCAGGCAGTTCATCGAAAAAATCAATCTCAAGCACGCTTCCACCCATGAAGACGAGCCGATCCTGCAAGCCAGGATGCGGAGCTATGCCACGGCTGCCAAAATGCAACTTTCCGTACCCGATGTCGGCGACATTGCAGGCGAAACCGATGAAACAAAAGAACTTTACGGCTTGAACGACCCGAAATGCGCCGAGTTTGGCCGTCGCTGTCTGCTTGCTCGAAGGCTTGCCGAACGCGGAGTGCGCTACATTCAGCTCTTTTCCGGAGGCCCCATTGCAGGTGCACCCCGCACCAGTTGGGACGCTCACGAAAATGTCATGGAAAATCATTCCGCGGAAGCCGTGAAAATTGATAAGCCTGTTGCAGCTCTGTTGCACGACTGTCAAAGACGCGGCCTGCTTGATGATACCGTGATCTTGTTTACCACAGAATTCGGCCGGACTCCGTTTGCCCAAAGTGAGGCGTCAAAAGTTGGAACCGGCAGAGACCACAACCGTTACGGATTCTCCGTCTGGATGGCGGGCGCTGGCCTGAAGCCAGGCACGAGTTATGGAAGCACAGATGACATTGGCTGGAAAGTGGCCGAAAAACCGGCCTCATGGCACGACTTTCATGCCACCGTTTTACGTCTGTTTGGAGTCGATCACACAAAGCTGACCTATTACCACAACGGCATTCAGCGCAGGCTGACCAACGTCCACGGCGAGGTCATGAAAGAAATATTGGCATGACTTGAAACAGGTCTTTCATCAATCCAGACTTTGCAAATAGAGGTCGAGAGCCGATCCGATTGCGAATTCGCACGAATTCTGATTGATCCTCACGACAAATTGTTGTAGATTCAAGTTATCTCACCTTGCAGGCTGTCCATTCACCGGTACTGCCTGAATCACATCAAGATTTCAATCGATTGCTGGCAACCATTCCCCAAAAAAGTCTGTCAGGAGCAACTATTCAAATGTTCGATCATTCCCCTACCCGCCGCGAATTTGCCAAAGGCACTGCCACGGCAGCACTCGCCACAGGTCTGACAGCCTCTTTGTCTCATAAAGCTCACTCTGCAGGCAGCGACGTTCTGAAAGTCGCCCTGATCGGTTGTGGAGGTCGCGGTACAGGTGCGGCTGTGCAAGCCCTTTCCGCAGATCCTGGGGTACGCATCACAGCCTTGGGCGATGCCTTCAAGGATCGGCTCGAAGGCTGCCTGAATACTCTGAAAAATCAGACCGAACTGGCGAGTCGTGTGGATGTTCCACCGGAACGATGCTTCACCGGTATCGACAGCTACAAACAAGCGATCGATTCAGGGGTAGACGTGGTCCTGCTGGCAGCCCCTCCAGGCTTTCGCCCTCAGCACCTGGCTTATGCCGTGGAAAAAGGCAAGCACATTTGTGCCGAAAAGCCAGTGGCCACCGATCCAGCCGGCGTGCGAAGCGTCATGGAATCCTGCCGCAAGGCCCGCGAAAAGAAGTTGAATGTGGTCTCAGGCCTTTGCTGGAGATACCACAACGGCATGCGCGAAACATTCAAGGCCGTGCACG
>CAMCFM010000523.1 GCA_945874095.1 Candidatus Kuenenia stuttgartensis | reverse complement strand
GCAGCCGCTTTGAGCGTGATTGGCAACGTACTATTGAACCTCGATGCGGTTCTGACGAAAGGTTGATCCAGTCCCATGACAAAATTGATTCGTCTGGAAGATCAGATCCGCACAGAATGGGCCCGACACGTCACCCGTCGGCACTTTCTGAACCGTTGCCAAGTCGGTTTGGGAGCACTTGCCCTAGGTCAAACCATCGGCAAAAACCAAGCGATATCTGCCGAGTCCAATAGCCCACAAAATCTTGGTCCGATGGCTGTCAAGGCACCTAATCACGCGCCTAAGGCCAAACGGGTCATCTACTTACACATGAGCGGTTCGCCGCCCCAGCAGGATCTGTTCGACTGGAAGCCAGCTCTGGTCAAGCATCACCTGGAGCCTTGCCCTGACGAGATCTTTAATGGCGAACGGTTTGCGTTCATCAAAGGTCGGCCAGTGATGCTTGGAACGCCCTGGAAGTTTGCCCGTCACGGCCAGTCCGGTCAGTGGATCAGCGAAGTCATTCCGGGAATGGCCAAGCATGCCGACGACATGTGCATCATCAACTCGATGGTCACCAAAGAGATAAACCATGCTCCCGCCGAGCTTTTCCTCCACACTGGCGAAAATCGCGCCGGCGGTGCTGCGATTGGTGCATGGACGACTTACGGGCTTGGCAGCGAAAATCAGAATTTGCCGGGCTTCGTCGTTCTGGTCTCAGGTGGAACCGATCCCACAGCCGGTAAATCCGTCTGGGGCAGCGGTGTTCTGCCATCGGTTTATCAGGGCGTTCAGTGCCGAACCGGTACCGAGCCCATCTTCTTTTTGAGCAATCCTGATGGGATGACTCAGGCCGATCGCCGCCGTAGCCTTGACGCTCTTAAGTCCATTAATGAACAAGAGCTTAAAGAATTTGGTGATCCGGAAACCCTGACCAGAATCGAGCAATACGAGCTGGCCTATCGGATGCAAACCAGTGTTCCTGAAGTCATGGACATTGGCAAAGAAGACCCACGCACGCTGGCCATGTACGGGGCTGAGGTGGGCAAGTCCACTTTTGCCAACAACTGCCTTTTAGCCCGCCGGATGGTGGAACAAGGCGTCCGCTACGTTCAGCTCTTTGACTGGGGCTGGGACATGCACGGAACCGGTGCCGATAACGATATCGTGACGGGTCTGCCTAAAAAGTGTCGTGATGTAGACAAGCCGATCGACGCCCTTCTGACCGACCTTAAACAACGTGGAATGCTCGACGACACTCTGGTGGTCTGGGGGGGTGAGTTTGGAAGAACCTCCATGAACGAGGCTCGTGGTGGGTCGAAATTCCTCGGCCGCGATCACCACATCCACTGCTTCTCGATCTGGATGGCCGGCGGTGGTGTAAAACCTGGCGTCACCATTGGTTCCACTGACGATCTTGGCTATCGGGTCAGCGAAAACGCCTTTGAAATCCGCGACCTTCAGGCCACAATTCTCCACCTCCTTGGCCTTGACCCATTCCACTTGAGTTACAAGAGCCAAGGCCTCAACACACGCCTGATCGGGCCAGCCGAAACGCCAAAGATTCGTCGCGAAATTTTGGCGTAACTGACGGATTCAGTCCGATTGTACCGTTTCCAACTCAGACTCGGTTTTGCGAAATTGACTGATTGCCAGACTGGTCAGGCCAACAGAGCAAATCATGTTAATGATCTGGTTCGGGGTTCTACCCGTCCATGGCTCCCATGGCCATGCTGCATGAAAAAACTGCGTGTTCAGGCCAAAGTAAAGCCAAGTGGTCACAATCAATGCGACGGCCCCAAAACGACTGGCTCGCTGATTCCTATCACTGTTGCTGATAAGCCAAGCGGCGACACAAAGCGTGATTCCCGCTGGAATCATGACAAGAAACAGCCAGCCTGTGCCTGGCAGTGTAAAGTATTGCTCAGCCAGCATTTGCCGAAGCGATTTACCGCAAATTGGTATCGCCGCGATTGGCAGAACCATCAGATAAGGCCAGAGTCGGCCTCCGACAATTCCGACCATGGGAATGATGGCCATAACCAACCCAAATTCAATGTATCTTGATATGAACCAGAGACTTGGAGGCAGTTTTACGAACTCTGCACATACCAGCAGGATCGTGTGAACCACCACGAGCATGACTTCCCATTCAGGCTTGATCGTGACTTCTGGAGCGGCCGTTTCTGTGGAGATCAGATGACGATTCGCCCAAAGCCCGAGCCCCAGAATGGAACCAAAGATCAGACCAAAACTGGTCTCCATCATGTTCCACCAGTTGAAAAAAGCGAAATAATCTCGGAACATGGAAAGTGCTCCTTCTGTGAACACTTCCGGATGCCAGGCATGAAACGCCTGTACACACTGGCCGCCTGAGAAACCAAGCCCGCCTGCAATATATCCAATGATCGCCATGCGTCCTGCGAGCTTATCGCGTCGAATTACGCGAACGTAAAACGTGAGTGCCACTAGGGCTGTGAGCATACCGCCCCAGATTTCCGGACGTGGCTTCAACGTGGCGTTATTCGGCTCGAAATACCAACTGTCTGAGAAATAGACCTTCGTATGTATCTTGTTGGCGATATCAAACGGCCGGTTTATCAGTTGGATTCCCAAAAGCATCAGCCCCACAAGGACAACCATAAGCACTAGAATTTCCAGTGGTTTATAGCGCTTTCCGCCCAGCCCCATACCGAGAAAAGTGGCAGAGAAACTGATCCAGATCCCGCCTTTGATGAACAGCCCGATCATGCCCCAATGAAACGCTTCCAGATTCCCGACAAGTTCTCTATCATGAGTCAGACCAACGGTTTGGCCATATGTCATCGACCCGCCAATACCAATCGCCACGGTCATCATGGCTGCGGCTCGAGCGGCGGAGAGCGCTGAAATTCCCGGTGCAAAGAGCAGAACAAGGGTCAAGGACGTAAGGCAGCCAGCGATCATCGCGCCGGATTCATGACCATACTGCCCCCGAAGTCCCCAGCCCATCCCAGCGGCCATGGCGGTGAGCACCATGGCTTTGAGCCATCCAGTCCTGTTCGAAATACCCTGCTCGGCTTCGTGTTGCGTCATGAGTTTGTGCCTTGGATTTGGTGTGATGATGTCCTGATCATAAATCATCACAATGGCTTTTCCAAATAAGATCTTTGGGCTCTTGTCAAAAATGACGCAACTCA
>CAMCFM010000522.1 GCA_945874095.1 Candidatus Kuenenia stuttgartensis | reverse complement strand
GAAGATCTGACGGCCGCAATTGCAACAATTCACCCGAAATCGTCGTCATATGGCGGTACGGAACAGATTTCAAAGCAGCTTTTCGAAGCCCTTGATTTAAGTTATACCATGACTGGATTTCATTTCATTGGACGTGATGAAACCTATGCTGTGGCACGTGTCAAAATTCGGACATCCAAGATTGCCGGCAAAATTGAATTTCGAGATAATACAGCCGATTTCATGATCTCGTTTCGTCAAGACGGAACGGATTGGAAAATCTGGTCTCAGAATATTCTCGAAATCCTGCCGAACTGAGCTTTAAACCAGTAGTTCCTTGACAATCCGGGCCGTCGGTGCAGCCGATGTCAGACGCTCCTCGCGGCCGTTATGCTGATAGATCAGTTTGGTATGATCCATCCCCATCAGGTGCAGCAGGGTGGCTTGAAAGTCGTTGGGCGTGACCACATTTTCCACGGCCCTGTGGCCAAATTCGTCGGTCGCCCCATAGGCCATTCCGCCCTTAATCCCACCGCCGGCCATCCAAAGCGTAAAGCCTTGTCCATTATGGTCTCGGCCAGCTTCAGGGCCAGTACCTTCCGTCACGGGCAGACGACCAATTTCGCCGCCCCAGTGGACCAGAGTGGTATCCAGAAGGCCGCGAGCCTTCAGGTCGGCCACCAGAGCAGCGGCCGGCTTGTCAGTTCTTTTACAGATATCGGCGAGACCATTTTTGATATTCGTATGATTATCCCACGGCTGCCCACCGAGAAACATTTGGACGAACCTGACACCACGCTCCACAAGCCGGCGGGCGATCAGGCATCGCGTGCCATAATCGCGCGTGATGGGGTCGTCGATACCATAGAGTTTTTTAGTAGCATCCGACTCATTTGCAATATCAAGAGCTTCCGTGGCCGATGTTTGCATCCGAGCAGCCAGTTCATAGCTGGCAATCCTGGCTTCGAGGTCACCTTCACCAGGGTGAGCCGCCGAGTGATTTGCATTTAATTGTTTGAGAAACTGAAGGTTGCGCGACTGCACCTGACCTTTGAGGTGATCGGGAGGATTTAAATTGAAAATTCGGGGCTCGGTGGGCCTTAAAACAGTGCCCTGAAACATCGGCGGCATAAAGCCGTTGGACCAGTTGGTGACACCGTCCACCGGGAGCCCGGCAGGGTCGGTCAGAACCATATAAGCCGGGAGATTCTGATTCTCCGAACCAAGCCCATAAACCACCCACGAGCCCAGAGTGGGCCGACCCAGAACGCCGGCGACTCCTCCGTGAAAATAGCGGATGGAAACTTCGTGACCGTTGTGTCCTGTATGCATGGAACGAACGATACAAAGATCGTCAATCACCCGCGCAGTATGAGGCATCAATTCCGAGACTGGCAAACCCGACTGGCCGTGATTCGTGAACTTCCAGGGACTTCCCAAAAGCTTCTTTGAGGCTCGGTTGACAAAGCTGTAGACAATCTCTCCAGGATAATCCTGACCATTGCGTTTCTGAAGTTCAGGCTTCGGGTCGAACAGGTCCACGTGGCTCGGCCCACCATGCATGAACATGGAAATGACGGCCTTGGCCTTCGGCTAAAACATCGGCGGCTTTGGCTTCAGGTCATAAAATGCCGGTTTCGTGACCGGCTTGACCGTCTGTGCCAGTAGCCCTTCCTCGCCCAGCAATTGCATTAAAGCCAGTGCCCCAAGGCCCATCCCCGACTTGGTCAGGAATGAACGTCGTGATTGTTCGTCGATTTGTGGCAATAGCATTTGTTTCAATTCGTCTTGCATTGGATCAGGCCCCTTTTTATATTTTTCGTTTGAATTTCTGAAAATTCAATCCTGATAGAGAAATTCGTTAGAGGCCATGAGCGACTGCCCCAGGTGCCCGAGTGCTGTCAGAACTCGGTGTGCAGGCTGATCGGCCTTAAGTCCTGGAGCGGTCGGGGCATTGGATTTGATATGGTCGCGGACAAATGCAATCGCAGATGCAAGTTCCTGCGTGCTGGGGGCTCTTGAGTAGGCTCTTTCCCAGATCGAGGCCACGGTTGATCCCAGATTTGAAGGCTCGGAAGGTTCAGCAGGAGAGGCTTTAACTGCCTCTGAAATGCAAACGGCTGAGGTAAGTACCGGCACTGACTTCTGGTCGCTTGCCAAAACGGCCATTTTACCGGCTTGATCCAGAATAAACGAGCCATTCATCATCATCAGAGACTGGGTGGCCACGGTGGCCGAAGTGCGCCGTTCGCAGTGCGTCTCCATCACAGGGGCGTCAAAAGCGGCCATCAAACTGACGGGCTGGCTCCGCTTCTGCTGAATATAAATGGACCTGCGACCGGATTGTCCTGAAACGACAACCTGGCCTGAATCGTCGGCATCCACGCCCACAGGGGCTCCGAACATGGTGGTGTCGAGATGCCCGGACGTGGCCAAAACGCGATCCCGAACCGCTTCCGCTTCAAGCCTGTGCACAGGGTATCGGCTCAGGAGGCGTCCATCGGCGTCCGGATCATTGGCAAATTGCATTTCATTACGCTTCGAGCTTTGACGATAGGCTGTGGATAATACAATCTGTCTGTGTAGAGGTTTAATCCTCCATCCATTTGATTTCAACTGCGAGGCCAGATAATCAAGCAGTTCCGGATGCGTCGGCTGTTCCCCCAACCTTCCAAATTCGCCTGCCGTGGCCACAAGTCCCCGGCCGAAGTGGTGCATCCAGATCCGGTTGGCCAGCACTCTCGCTGTCAACGGATTTTCCGAAGATGTCAACCAGCGCGCAAATGCAAGTCTTCTACCTGTGGAGTGACCCGACGGAATTTCCGGCTTCAATTCCAGGGCGCTTCCGACGGGCCTCAGAACTTCCGGAACACCTGCTGTAACAGCCTCCAAAGGCTGTCGATAATCGCCACGATGCAACCGGTGGGTGGCCGGTGCTGGCTTGCCAACCGGCTCGTCGTAGATCGAAAGAAAATTCTCGACCGGTTTTTTCGCCCTTATGGCCGCAATCACCGCATCCTGCTTCTTCAATTCCTCGGTGGCATTGGGTAGATATTGATAAAGCACTCCAGGACTGATTTTTACGCTCGGGTTGGAGTCCAGTAATTTATTCATTTCCGGAGAACGCTTGTCCGGAGCCGTTTCAGCCGCTTTTTTCAATTGATCCCGCAGTGGCTGAGGATATTTTTCAAG
>CAMCFM010000521.1 GCA_945874095.1 Candidatus Kuenenia stuttgartensis | reverse complement strand
GCACACGAATATAAGGAGTTTTCCGGCGGCCATAACTGGGAATACTGGGACCTGCATGTGCGTGAAGCCATCGCTTTTCATGTGAAAAATCTGGGCATCAAAAAGTCCTGAACCGGTTTTAGTGCTGGTGAACGCAGAAAGTCGGCAATTGCTGGGTTTGGCTCCGTTTGGTTTTTGTACCGCTGAGTTGGTTGGTTCCGTTTGCCCTTGGTTTTGATCGATCTGAGTCCATAAATCATGCTGCGCTGCCTTTACATTCGAGATCTGGCATTGATTGAAGATGCCCAACTTTCTATGGAGAAAGGCTTTGTCGTGTGGTCAGGTGAAACAGGGGCTGGAAAAAGCCTTCTGCTCTCTGCGATCGGGCTTGTTCTGGGTGCCAAAGCGGATGCGGCCTGTGTGCGGGCCGGCGCTCTGGAATCCATCGTGACATGCACTTTTGACCTCTCCCGGCCCGATGTTCGGGAACAGGTGGAACGTGTTTTGGGTGGGCCGGTTCCGGATGACGATCTGATCCTGACTCGCCGAGTCTCAGCAGACCGGGGCCGATCCTCAGCCACGGCCAATGGAATGCCGGTTTCTGTGAAGTCGCTCAAAGAGATGGGCCGGATTTTGGTAGATTATGTTGGCCAGCACCAGACCCGAAGTTTGACTGAGGCACGAACTCAGATGAGCCTTCTGGATCAGTCAGGTGGCTTGGAGCCGATTCTAGCGAGGTTCATCAAGGCTCGTAATGATTACGAAAGTGTTCGACAAAAACGCCGTCAGGATCTCGCGGATCTGGCGCGACATGGTCGAGAGCGGGAGCTCCTGAAGTTTGAGCTAGTCGAACTGGATCGACTCGAGCCTGATTCCCAAGAACCTGCCAGGCTGAAGAATGAAGCCCGTCGATTGGCCCATGCCGACGAAATTCGTAAGACAACGGCGGAGGCCTATACAAAGCTCTACAGTCAAGATAGTTCCGCACATGACCAGCTGGCCAGAATGGCTCGAAAACTAGGCTCGATCGCGGGGCTGTCTACCGATTTGACCGAGGCTTGCGAACTTGTCGAACATCTGGTCGAGCAGTTGGCGGAAGCCGCTGGGATGTTGAACAGGATCACCGATAAGGTCGAGTCTGACCCGGATCGACTGGACCGGATTGAGGAGCGGCTGGCCGAATATCGTCGATTGGCTTGTAGACTTGGAACGGATGAATCAGGGCTAACGATCGTACAGGAATCTCATCGGCTGAGACTGGCTGATCTGGAAGAAAAGGAAGGTCGAGTCTTAGATGAGAAACAGGTGCAAGGCCTTTGGAGCGAATGTTTTAAGGCGGCTGGAGTTCTTTACGATTGTCGCTTGAAAGCGTCTACAGAATTGTCCAAAAGAGTGGCTGAACCATTGAGCCGCTTAGGTTTAGGATCGGCTCTAATAGAGATACAGGTGGAACCTCTGGCTTGGCCAGAGTTTAGTGCGGATCTGCCCGGAATTTCTGAAAATCAGGCGATGGTACGGATGCTCTTCAGGCCTAATCCAGGCGAGCCAGCAAGGCCATTGGATCGGATTGCGTCAGGCGGCGAACTTTCGCGGCTCTTGCTTGCCATTTTGGTTTGCCTGGCAGATTCCGACCGTGTTCCCACAGTGATTCTGGATGAAATTGATACAGGTGTCGGGGGCCGTCTAGGAGGTGTGATTGGTGAAGTCATGGCAGAGCTTTCACGGCATCATCAAGTCTTGTGTGTTACACATCTTCCGCAAATTGCTGCGTGTGCGGACAAGCACTTTCTGGTCATGAAATCGCGACGTTCAGGGCGAACCTGCACTACGGTTTCCGAACTCGACACGCCTGAGCTAAGGGTTAAGGAACTGGCTCAGATGATGCGTGGTTCGAAGGCTGACGAATTGACCTTGAAAGAAGCGGCCGCCATGCTTGCAGCAGGGGGGATCTCGAAACCTGTTGAACTGCAGATGCCTTGTCAATCAACCGATGTACGTAAAAGGCCCCGGAAATGAATCCGGAGCCTTGGTGCTTTAAGGTCTTTAATTAGAAGTGGTTACATGGTGCGACCGCCGTCTACGACCATGACTTGTCCGGTCATAAGCGTGGAGACGTCGGCCAGAAATACGATGGCTTCCGCGATATCGTCGGGCGTGGAGGGGCGTTCCATTGGGGTGTGGGCCATGGCTTTTTGGACCATGTCTTGATGGTCGGCCAGCCAGCGGGTTTGGACTGGGCCTGGTGCCACAGCGTTCACCCGTACTTCAGGGGCAAATGCACGAGCAAGACTTTTGGTCAAAGTGATGACAGCACCTTTACTTGCGGCATATGGGATCGACGAGCCGCTGCCAGCCAGACCGGCCACAGAGGCTACATTCACGATGTTGCCTTTTCGCGACTTGAGGTGGGGCATTGCGGCCCGACAGCATGAAAAGAGGCCCTTTACGTTAACGGAAAGAATGTCGTTCCAGACATCGTCCGTTACGGAATCAAGGTCTGTATGATCGATGAAATGTGTTGTACCAGAATTATTTACAAGCACATTAAGTCCGCCAAAATGGGCGATGGTTTGTGCGAACATGGCCTTAATTGCGGATTCGTCGGCCACATTCGCAGCGATCACAAGTGCTTCTACGCCTTTTGTACGGACCTCGATGGCGGTCTGTTCAGCATCGTCGCGAGACTTGGAATAATTGACGACGATGTCGTAGCCACGGTCTGCCAATTGAATCGCTGTCGAGCGACCAATGCCTGTTGCAGAGCCGGTTATCAGAGCAACTTTTCGGGTGGATTGCATCACGAGACCTCGTCCTTCTGGAATCTTATGAGAGAAACACCTGGTTCCCAAACTTGACACGGGAAGTTGAATCGGACAAGGCGAATGGTGGAGACTTGGCAGGAACTAATCCAAAAAGTCTGAGGCAACCGTATCGCCCAGCATGACGCCTTGTCGTGTCAACCGAATCGTTGACCCATCGTCTGTGAGAAGGCCGTTTTGGATATGTTTGATAATCGAAGGGCCTGCGAGTTCGTTGATAGAAAATCCGGTTCTGGTGAGAAAGTCGGCTCGGTTGATCCCCATTTGAACCCGCCGGATCATCAGTGTGGCCGTCTCTCTGGCACGTTCTTCAGGAGTAAGCTGCTCACTTGGCCCTGTAGCATCTAAACCTTGTTCCATGCGACGGATATATCC
>CAMCFM010000520.1 GCA_945874095.1 Candidatus Kuenenia stuttgartensis | reverse complement strand
ATTCGTAAGTTGAAAATCATGTGTTTTATAGTGTATGAAACGCAATCGATGATTCATTGTACAGACATTCCACATGGATTTGCGAAAGGTGGGCTTCACCCCACCCTACAGGAACTACCCCATTTATAAGGCTTGAGGGGGCACTAGATCAATCCAATCCAACCAGAGCTGGCAAAGCCGCTGATGGAGAAGTCGATTTTTGCTAATTCGTAAAAGCTATAAAAAAAGCCCAGCCAAAAGGCTGAGCTTACTGAATTACGCCGATAGGGATCGAACCTATGACCTCCAGGTTATGAGCCTGGCGAGCTAACCACTGCTCCACGACGCATTATTAATATACATTGATCTGGCTCAGAAGTCAACATGATTCAGGGAAATCCTGAATAAAACCCGAATTAAACAGATCGACACATATTCACAGATTGATGTGACGACTGAACTTATCACTCGTAAAAGTCTACGAAAAAAGCCCAGCCAAAGGGCTGAGCTTTATAATTACGCCGATAGGGATCGAACCTATGACCTCCAGGTTATGAGCCTGGCGAGCTAACCACTGCTCCACGACGCACTATAAATATACATCAAGTTGGCCTGTGAGTCAATGTAAATTGTGGAAAAACCTTAAGAAAACTGGGGATGAGCAATATTCAGACATGTTTACTGATTTATGAGTTCGAGCCGATTCGCGGGAAAGTCAGATTAACGAAAAAAGCTCAGCCAAAAGGGCTGAGCTTTTCAAGATTACGCCGATAGGGATCGAACCTATGACCTCCAGGTTATGAGCCTGGCGAGCTAACCACTGCTCCACGGCGCACCTCTAATATACGCTCTAACGTGACTAAATGTCAAGCCTGTTCCCAGATAGGTTGTCATTTCATGACAGTTTTATAAACCAGCCAACCAAACGTTCGGCGATAACCGACGTTTCGCTTAAACAGCGGAACTGATTGCCTGCCTGTTCCTCTGGCCAATGTTTCCGAGGACTATGCCTCGCGTTTGCCTGCACAAATGCGGTCGTGTTGATAATTAAACCCGTCTGTTCTGTGCCGAAACACTTGATACAAGCATTTAATTGCTGTAGAGTTGTAAAAAATCATCATGATTTAAAATCGTTTGCACTCAAGAAAAGGACGTTTTTGTGAAGTTCATCAGGTCTCGTTTTGTCTGGATTTAAACGTCTATTGCTGGATGATTGATTCCTGAATGATGGGACTGGATACGGATCCATGCGGAATAAAGTGCGGATTGATCGGTTTGAGCGGATTGTTCGGTTGTTTGGGATTGATTGGCGATGTTCATCGCTGAGATGAGTCATGTGGATCGGTTCAGATCGCAAGATTTGGGAAGTAGGAAGAAAACCTCTTTTTTTCTGACAAATTTTTGCGAAAGTTGGTGTCACGACTCGATGATAAATTCGTAGTTCCTGTAGACAACCGCTTACATGCTTCAATGCATGCATGGATTCAAAACGATGCAAAGAGAAACGGTGGCACCTGCCTCATTTGCGAGTATCGAGATTTGGGCATCCAGCATGCGCGGATTTCTGAAGCATTTGGAGATGGAACGTCAGGCGTCACCACTGACTCTAAAGTCGTATGCCGAGGATTTGTCGACTTTTGAGATATTTCTGACGGAATCCGTGTCGCAAGCCCGGTTGGCAAATGGACCTGGAATCATTGATATCAAGGACTTAAGGCGGTATGGCCCATGGCTCTCAGGGTGTGGATTGTCTGCTCGGACGATCGCTCGAAAGCTGGCCAGTTTACGGTCGTTTTTCAGATATCTCAGGCGGCAGGGGATGATCGAACTGAATCCGGCCCAAGCCTTGAAGAATCCGAAGCAGCCGAAGCGTTTACCGTCCCCTTTGGGGGAGTCCCAGATCATCGGGTTCCTCGATGGAATCAAGCCGGACAGTGTCATCGCCGTGCGTGATCGAACCATGCTTGAAACCTTGTATGGAGGGGGTTTGCGTGTCAGTGAACTGGTTGGTCTGGACCTCGCTGACCTGAACTTCGAAGAGGCCACGCTTCTGGTGCGTGGCAAAGGTAAACGAGAACGGATTTGCCCAGTGGGTCGAACCGCCATGGATTGGATCAGTCTCTGGACATCCTACCGATGCCCCAAAGCTCTGAATGAACCTGCCTTGTTTCTGAACTGGCAAGGGACACGATTGACCACACGCAGTGTCGGACGTTTTCTAGAACAAAGATTGGCGCAAGCCGGGTTGTCTGGAGCCGCCAGCCCCCACACGTTTCGCCACAGTTTTGCGACCCATCTGCTGGATCGTGGGGCTGATCTGAGAAGTGTTCAGGAACTTTTGGGACACAAAAGTCTTGCAACCACACAGGTTTACACCCATGTCTCACAGCAGCGTCTCGCGCAGAGCTACCAAATTTCGCACCCAAGAGCCTGAACGTGTACTAGAGAGAAGGAGAAGTCGGACGAACGTCCTCTGAACTCACGCGACCGATAGGATAGGAATCTCGTGAACTGGAGGGCTGAATCGTTTTGTTCCGGGTCAACATTCTGTTGACTTACCGCAAAGTTAAGCGCGTACTCTCACCACGAGCCGAAAGCACCATGAATCCATTGCGTATCCTCGTAGTACAACCTGATCCCGCACTCTCTTCCTCCATGGTCTCCATCCTTCAAACGATGGGGTGCCGGGTTGAACAGGCGGAAAACGACAGGGAAGCAGCACGGATGCTGGAGCGGTCACACTTCCACGGAGTCGTTTGTTTAGTACATCCTGAAGATCCGGACATTCTGGAACTGCTCCAGTTTGTTCGTCGCAAATTCCCGACAGTCGGGTTCGTCGTCCAAATGCTCGAACCTTCCCCAGAGTTTCGTGAAGAAGCTTTAGGGCAGGGGGCACTTGCAGTCCTGGATCCGCCCATGTCAGCGGCCTCTCTCAAAGCAGTGGTCTCTCAAATTCGTCAGAAACAGCATGCTGTTCCGACTGCAAATGCTTCTCACATTTCCAGCTGTGTCTCGAATTCCGGAATCAGGACGACCATCAATCCGGTCAGCGGATGGCTGGTTGGTCATGATCCAGCTCTTCGTAAAACACTTGAACTCGCTGAAAATATCATTCAGATTGATACTCCTGTATTGATTCTGGGCGATCGTGGGACAGGTAAATCAAGCTTGGCAAAATGGATCCATGATCGGGG
>CAMCFM010000519.1 GCA_945874095.1 Candidatus Kuenenia stuttgartensis | reverse complement strand
CCGAAAGGTGATGGGTTACAAAGATCTCTGGATGCTGAAGGCGAATTTACAACCTAACGAGCAAAATCTGCCTATTGCCGAGGAGGTGAAAGTGGGATAGAGTAAATCAGTCTGCCGCCTAACTTTCAACTAATGGCGGGACAATCTCGACCATTGACTGGATCGTTATGATTCTAGCGAACGATCAAGACAGAATTTAAATCTAATCATATCAGTCGATACAATTGTATTATCTGTGTGATTCCGTGTTAATCCGTGGCGAAATCTTCTAAAAGATCAATCAAATCGCCAGAGTTCGCCCAGAGCTTGTTTTTGCTTCAATTTCAGGTCGTTCAGGCATGATTCGCCGATGTCGAGCATTTGGTTGAGTGCAGAGCGGTCGAAGCTGTTCTTTTCGCCGGTGCCCTGAACTTCCACAAAGCCATTGCGCCCAAGTCGGACCAAATTGAAATCAACTTCGGCACGGACATCTTCGCTGTAATCCAAGTCGGCCAAAGCAACTCCGTCTACGACTCCCACGCTGATCGCCGCGATGCTGTCGGTAATGATTTTATCGATCGCCTCAGCCCCAAACTGGGCGGCCACGGCATCGATCACGGCAATAAATGCACCCGTAATGGCCGCAGTGCGGGTCCCTCCGTCGGCTTCGATCACGTCGGTATCAACCTGAAGTGTCATGGGGCCGAACTTGGTCAGGTCCACGACAGCTCTCAGACTTCGCCCAATCAGACGCTGAATTTCGGTGGAACGGCCGTCGGAACCTCGGCTCTTGCGATTCTTGGGTGTGCTCCCAGGCATCATGGCGTATTCAGCCGTCAGCCAGCCGGAACCTTTGCCTTCGAGGAAGGGGGGAACGGAGTCGGCGAATCTGGCGGTCGTCAGGACACGCGTTCTACCAAACTTGATTTGGCAGCTCCCAGGACATGTCCAAAGGCAGTTGCGTTCGATCACAACAGGACGCATCTCAGAAGCAATTCTGCCATCATTTCGAGCCATTTTTACGCCAGTCTTTGTGATAGATGCTGATGTGTTGCTAAATCGGATTCGCTGAAATCATCCGTTTCAGATATTCTTCCAGCCCGTGATCAGCCAGACGATCAATGCCTTTTGGAAGTGCATTCGATTTGCAGCCTGAGGGATGATCCGGCTGGCAGGGCCGTCCAGCACCTCTTCGGTGATTTCCTCGCCTCTGTGAGCTGGCAGGCAGTGCAGAATGATGGCGTTTTTATGAGCTTTTGAGACAAGTTGGCGATTGATCTGGAAATCGGCAAAAGCAGCCAGTCTGGCCTGAGTTTCAGCCTCTTGCCCCATGCTGGTCCAGACATCCGTGTAAATCACGTCGGCATCGGTCGCCGCTTCCAAGGGATGGCTTGATTGGGCAGGTGCATGGCCAAAGGTTTTGTTGAACTGGTTCACGAAATCAGCTGGAAATTTGTAGAGCGAAGGGGCCGTCAGCATGAAGTCCATATCGGCATATTCACAGGCCACAGCGAGAGATCGGGCGACGTTGTTGCCGTCTCCGACAAAAACGACTCTCGGACGCTTCACGTCGGGCAATTCCTCGCGAATCGTGAGCACATCGGCCATGGCCTGGCAAGGGTGAGCATCTTCGCTGAGAGCATTGATAATCGGAATGGTGGCGTGTTTGGCCAGCTCTTCGACCTTGCTGTGGGCATGCGTACGGATGGCGAGGGCGTCAACATATTGACTGATCACACGGGCAAAGTCGGCAATCGACTCGCGAACTCCCAGGCCGACCTCTTCGCCTCTGAGAAAGAGCGAGCTCCCACCCAGTGAGGCCATGGCCGCCTCAAAACTGACACGTGTACGCAGTGATGGTTTTTCAAAAATCAGGCCGAGCAAACGGCCCTGCAAACGCTCGCGAACAGCTGCAGAGGGGCCTGCCTGCTTGAGCTGGACTGCCAGATCGAGCAGGTCCAGAGCTTCATCTTTTTGAATGTCGAATAAGTCGAGAAAATGTCGCCTCATGGCCTTCTTGGATTTCACTTCCAAAGGTTTGATGTTCAGAATTGGATGATGATTTCGTTCAGGTCGATCGGTCAGGTCAGCCCTGGTCTGGATCAAACTTGTGGTCCATCAGGACGTCTCTCAAGATCGAACATCCTTCATCAAAAAGCTCGTCAGAGAGGTTCAGGGCCGGCAAAAGTCGAATCACGTGGCCCTGAGTGGCATTGATCAGAAGATTTCGGTTTAAGCATTCCGCCACAATCGGGCTTGCATCGCAGGTCAGATCCACGCCGACCATTACGCCTCGGATCCTAATCTCTTTGATCAGTTCAGGGCGCTCGTGCTGCATCTCGGTAAAGACTTTGCGGAACTTATCTTCGAGCACTTTGGCTTGATCCAGCAAGCCATCTTCCTCAATCGTTTCAATCGTGGCCAGACCGGCCCGACAGGCGATCGGATTCCCGCCGTAAGTGCTGGCATGCATGCCCGGTTTGAGGACTTCAGCCACCTCTGAACGGGCCATCATGACGCCGGCGGCCACTCCGCTGGCCAACGCTTTGGCCACGGTCATGATGTCGGGCTCAACGTTGAAGTGCTGATATCCAAACCACTTACCGGTTCGGCCCATACCGCACTGGACTTCGTCGAACATGAGCAGGGCACCGGTTTCGTCGCAAATCTTGCGAAGCCCTTCAAGGTAACCATCAGGTGGAATATTGATACCACCTTCGCCTTGAATGGGTTCGATCAGAACACCAGCGGTGGTGCTGTCGATGACAGATGCGGCGGCATCCAGATCTCCAAACGGAATGTATTCAAAGCCTGGTACCATAGGCTCAAAGCCGATGTGATACTTGGGCTGGGCGGTGGCGGTGAGGGCGGCGTAAGTTCGGCCGTGGAAGCCGTGGTGCATGGTCACGATTTTTGTGCGACCCTGAGGATGCCCATAGGCACGGGCCAGCTTGATTGCGGCCTCGTTGGCTTCGGCTCCCGAGTTACAGAAGAAGGCTTTACCGCCAAAACTTCGTTCGGAAAGTGCTTGGGCGAACTGGCCCTGAGCCTCCATATACCAGGTGTTGGGCACATGGATCAGGGTTTTGATCTGTTCGGTGATGGCTTCAACCACGCGAGGAGGACAGTGGCCGACGAGGTTGCAGCCCCATCCCGGGAAGAAGTCCACATATCGACGGCCTTCAGCGTCCCATACCAG
>CAMCFM010000518.1 GCA_945874095.1 Candidatus Kuenenia stuttgartensis | reverse complement strand
GAGGCGAAAACGCTTACAGTGGAGGCTCTTACAACAAGCCTGTCCGTGAGCTTGCTGACCCACAGGAGGCAAATGGAGAGCCCGGCAACGATCGATTCCGGGCGTGTCCAGTAACCGGCTGAGACCAGCAGGCCGGTAGCGAATGCGAGCAGGAGTCGGTGCGAGATCTTTGGGGAATCGGCTGCAAGAATCCCGCAGTAAAGTGCCCAGGCGACAAAGCAAAGGGCCAGGGAGTCGCTCAAAGTCTCATGCCCGAGCGAAATTGGTAGAGGCAGAGCAAGCCAGATGAGCTCCGCGAGCAAACTGGTTGTGGGCCTGTAAAGTCTGCATGTGATTGCATATAGAGGCCAAAGTGTGGCGAGTGAGGCGATAACGGAGACGGCTTGGGCAGCGAGTCTCCATGAAATGTGCGGTTCCATTGAAAATGGATTGACGATCGAATGAAATAACGCGATGGAGGCAGGATAAAGCGGGTGCTGATCAGCAGATCGGATCACTTCCCAGGCGGGCTGACTGGCGAACGACTGTGCGATGGAGATAAATTTAAGGCCGTCCTGACTGGGCAGATTGATCCGGGCCATGGCCCACAAATGTGAGGTCAGGCAGAAAAGAAACAGTAATAGACCGATCATGCGGCGGGGCATGGGGTGCGATTCCTCCATGAATCGAAAATGCCCGAGTGGAAAGCTGGCTCAAGTCGTTCGTCTACTCGAATCCCAAAATCAGCACAGCCATTGTTGCCAACATCATACTGTTTAGCCAGTTTCGGTCAAGCCAATTATGCAAGTCAAAAACACCAGGAGATTTTATTGCAAACCATTTGAATGTAGAGCCTTACTAACGAATAGAAACAAGCCATCCAAAGAAGTTCATATCAACCTGAGTCAGAATGATTGACTCAGGATCATCACGCCATCTGTGGCATCGCCTGACCGAACCCGAACATATCTCGATATTTACCAAGAAAAGCTTCGAGCTTGCACATGGCCTTGTATTTTTCGTCGCTGACCTGTGCCACTTTCAAGCCGATTTCATGAGAGATTTCGGAGATTGCCAAACCGTTCGCCCAGAGTTCGATAATGCGGTCCTGACGTGGTGTCAAAACCTTTTCTCTGGCAGTTCTTAACAGGTCTGACAATGCGTAAGTCTCGGCAGGGTCACTTTCAGCGCGGCGGGTGGTGCCCACATGTGCCACTTCTTCCAGAGGCAGGTATCGCTTCAAACGCTGGGCTTGCTTGCGAACGGCATCGACCACTCGTATCAGTTCACGATGCTCAGGCGTTTCAGTCGAATCCGTTGACTCGAGAACTCCCGACCAATTGATCAGACCGTCTCTCATCTTGCCCCAAAGTCTTACGCAGACTTCTTGAGTGCAATCTTCCCAGACACCAGGGTCCAGCCGTGCATTTGACCAGCATGTGGTGCAGTATTTTTGAATCGAACGAATCTGATCCACATCGACCGTTGAGGAAAACGCCACCAGGCCACAGATCAGGCTCATCGCGGCAGGAGCCAATCGACGACCTGTCACAGGTGACTGAGCCACTGGTTCCACTTGGCTGTCTTCAGGAGTTGGAGTCGATTGTTCACAGTTCATGAGGCAACGGATCTGGAAAGTGAGTATGCTCTGTCAACAGTTTATAACTCTTATCGTGACGGGCAGTCGTTTGTAAGTCAACCCGGCACTCGTAAAAATTTTGCGGCACGGAAAGTTACAAATCAAAAAGGTGGAACAGGTTATACCCATTCCACCTTTTTCCTGATAGCTGCGTAAGTTTCGTCAGATCTTGGCTGGCACTTCAAAACCCTTGCGATATTCGCGGGTCAGAAGGGCATCGGCCTCGCTGTCGTTCACAAACGATTCCGTCGCTGGATTGATCGTCAGCTTGCGGCCCAACTTATAGGCGATATTGCCCAGGTGGCAATAGGCGCTGCTGTAGTGGCCTTGCTCGATGTCTGCGTTAAGCATCTTATGATCGCGAGCCCTGACGGAATCGAGGAAGTTTCGATAGTGATCTCCACCACCTGAACCCGTTGCTCCCGGAACCAGTTTTGGCCCCATATAGGCCTGCCAGTTGGTATAGCTGGTGATGGCCAGTACGCCTTCAGTGCCGTAGAAAATGTCGCCCACACGCACGCCCAGCTCGTCGTTCGTATCGCGGCCACGCACTTCGAACTGCATCAAGGCGTCGTCAAATTCAAACGCAACCATTTGGGTATTCGGGGTTTCGGCTTGATCCTTATAACCCAGACGTCCGCCCGACGACATGACTGTCTTCGGGAATTCGTTCTTGCCCAGACCCCAGCGGGCCAGATCCATCTGGTGGATGCCCTGATTACCCAGATCTCCGTTCCCAGTGTTCCAGAACCAGTGCCAGTTGTAGTGCAGGCGGTTCGGGTTGAATGGCTTCATTTCGGCTGGACCTGTCCAGAGGTCGTAATTCAGGGTGGAGGGAACGGACTCGTCAGGCTTGAAGCCGATGGAGTCGCGACGCTTGTAGCACAAGCCCTTGGCAAGAAAGACTTTACCGAGCTTGCCTGAGTGGAGGAATTCCATAGCCGACTGAATGCCTTTATGGCTGCGGCACTGGGTTCCCGTCTGAACGATCCGGTTGTGCTTGCGAGCAGCTTCGACCATCCTGCGGCCTTCGCTAACATTGTGGCTCACAGGCTTTTCGACATAAACGTCTTTGCCGGCCTGACAGGCCCAGATCGTACCAAGAGCGTGCCAGTGGTTTGGAGTGGCGAATGAAACCACGTCGATGTCTTTATTTTCAAGAACTTTACGGAAATCCTGCTCGACAGCCGGGGCCGTTCCATATTTGGCAGTGATGGCTGCCTTGGCCTTGCCAGTGACACTCAGGTCGACGTCGCAAATGGTAGTAATCCGGCAGTCAGACTGCCTCAGGAATCCACCGACGTGATCCATACCACGACCGCGCACACCAATCACGGCCACTCGCAGAACATCGTTGGGGCTCGTTTTTTTGCCGTTACCTGCGGTGTCAGGCGACTTATCGTCAGCGGCTTTGAGCCTGTTGCCTTCAGCGGTCAGGCCAGCGAAGGCGGCAGACATGGCGGCAGAATTTTTTAGGAAATCACGACGGTCAAACGGGTTCGGAGGTGTCATATCGGCGAGAACTCCCAGTGAAATAGGGCTGAGGGATGCGAGATTCGGAATGGATTTGATTCGCAGGAA
>CAMCFM010000517.1 GCA_945874095.1 Candidatus Kuenenia stuttgartensis | reverse complement strand
CAACGATCCGAAAAGTATGATTTTCAGGATTTAAATGATTGAAAACTCATGCAACGAAGGGCGATTTACGGATCGCCCTTTTTTTGTTTTTAATCGCGGATGGTATGTTATGATGGGGGGATGTCTGGAACCGGCCACATGTGCCAGGTTGGGTAAAATCGAGCGGGAATCAGCGGACGAAAACTCATGAACCCGTCATCATCACTGAGTCAGGCCACAAAAACTCTGGCCACACTATCCGACCCGGTTCGTTTACGGATACTGCACCTATTATGGAAGTCAGGCGAGGTTTGCGTCTGCCACCTTCATCTTTCACTTGGGTTGCCCCAACCGACGGTTTCACGTCACTTGTCGCGGCTTAGGCGCGATCGACTGGTGGCGATTCGCAAAGAAGGTCACTGGATCCACTATCGGGCCGACCTTCAGCAGGACCCACTCGCAGGAGCGATTTTTACGAGTCTGGCTATGGGCCTGTCTCAGGATCCGATGCTCTCTGAAGATATCGCTCGACTGGCATCGGTTCGGTCCAGCGAATGCGTCGTTCCGGTTCATCAAATATTCGCTTGACCGAATATATAAGGGCGTGTTATATTCGCCCAAGCGGATATGACACGTTCGATGGATGGTTTTTGATCTGGAGGAGAGATGCCTCAAATGTCACGAATTTTATGGGCACTGACAGCAGTAGGAATCACAACGATGAGTGGAGTGGAATCGTCGGAACTGGCTCCGAAGCTGGCGGAGCACATGCAGAGGATTGCCTCACAGACGGATCAGGTAAAGCCTGATGATAAAGCAGCTTCTGAAAAATTGGGTGAGTGGATTGCCGGGCATTACAAGGCAGGTCAGCCACTTCACGTGACGGTGATTTGCACGGGCAACAGTCGAAGAAGCATGTTGGGAAGTGTCATGGGGAATGCTTCAGCGGCGTTTCTGGGGATGCCTGAGGTACGGTTCCACTCAGGCGGAACGACTCCATCGGCGTTTAATAAGCGAACAATTGCGAGTCTGAAGCGGGTTGGGGTGGTGATCGAGCCGACCGGTGAAAAGGCTGTGATGGGTCCGGCTGGTGGTGATAATCCCAAATATCTGGTCCGCTGGGGAATTTCGGATTCTGCCAACCAATTACAAATGGTCGAGTTTTCCAAGCATTATCGTGATCAGGCCAATCCACAGACTGGGTTCGCCGCCGTTCTGGTCTGTACGGAGGCGGACGGAGCATGTCCGACAGTTATAGGAGCATCGGCCCGGATTCCTGCTCCGTTTGAGGATCCGAAGAAATTTGATGATACTCCGGAAGAGGAATCAAGGTATGATGAACGTAGGGATGATATCACGCGATTTATGATGAATGCTTTGCAGCATGCGAAAGCAATCGCGAAATCGGCAGAATGAAAATTAGAAAATAATCTTGCCAGAACCAATCAGGAGACTTCAGATGAGCGATTTGAGTATCAAAGATGTGGTCCAGAGGACGTATGGAGATGTCGCGAAATCGGCTTCATCTGCCGATAAATCGGCCACTTCGGCGATTGCACAGGCGTTTGGATATAGCCTTGAAGAGCTTTCAGCGATTCCCGAGGAGTCGAATCTGGGACTTTCGTGCGGTAATCCGACGGCTTTTGCAAGCCTGAAACCGGGAGAAACCGTGGTCGATCTAGGGTCAGGCGGGGGGCTCGACGTTTTTCTGGCGGCCCGATGTGTGGGCCCTTCCGGCAAGGCCATCGGCATTGATATGACGCCTGAAATGATCGCACTGGCTCAGAAAAATGCCAAATCCGCCAAGGATTCCGATGGGAAAATTCTGACGAATGTCGAATTTCATTTGGGTACGATAGACAGGATCCCTGTACCTGATCACTCGGTGGACTGCGTCATTTCGAATTGTGTGATCAATCTGGCGGCCGATAAAAATGCCGTTTTTCAGGAAATCGCCCGAATCCTTAAGCCTGGAGGGCGGCTTGCCGCGAGCGATCTGGCCTTAAAACAGGATCTGCCCGAGGAGCTTGCAGCGGATGCATTGGCGTGGGCCGCCTGCATTTCAGGGGCGATTAAACTGGATGATTATCAAACAGGCCTGACCAAGGCTGGTTTTCATGACATTGCTATTGTCGATTCCCATGCCGATATCAATGCCTACGCTACCATGCCCGACCAGGTCGGCTGCTGTGCCCCACCGGCCAGCTCATCGGCTGGCAATTCCGGCCTTTCGGTCATCGACGACACGGCTGCAACAAGCTGCTGTGGCAGCAGTTCGGCACCCACTGTGATGCACGAACAATTTCTTGAGCTGGTGCGAAAATACAATCTCAATGATTTTGCGGCAAGCGTGAAAATTTATGCCATCAAATCCGCCTGATTGATCTGGGCTGGTTGGATTGTAAGAAACATAAAAATAACAAAAAGCGGCCCATCTGATCGATGGGTCGCTTTTCTTATCTGTTGCGAGTGAATCTGCAACGATCAGCGTGATTGACGGCGTCGGCGAACAACCCACATGGTGCCTGAGGCCAGTGCAGCCAGGGCATAGGTGGATGGCTCAGGAACAGTCGTGATTTTCATGGACAGGTGGGCAGTCGAGAAGTTGGTCCCCCACAGGGTCGAAGAATCGCGCTGATTCATAAATGTGGTGGCTGAAACTCCAGTTCCGCCGGAACTGTCAGTTGCAAGCGATTGAATTTGCTTGCTGCCTGTATAGGTGGTGGCGTTGAGTACCAGCCAGTAGGTGGTCCCATTCACCAGCGTGACCGTGGTCGATGGTGTAAAGATTTTTTGAGCAGCGTTGCCATTTAAACCTGCCACGGTTTGTGCTGTGGCAACATCAAATACTTTGATATTGGGTTGGTTTCCGACACTATTGCTCCAGATTTCGACACTATAAGTGCCGCTGGTGCTGCCTGTAGCTGCAAGAGCCATGGTCAAGGTGACGTCTGACAACTGCTGTATCCCGGTTGCCGGAACCAGGAAGGCTTCGGCGTTGAGTGACCAGTTGCCCGAACCGTTGGAATTCATCAGAACATTCTGATCAAGGTCTTCACTCAAGTTGTCGTAGATCACGGCAGCTTGACTGACAGAGCACAAACCAATCGAACCAATCATTATCAATGTTGCAAGACCGCGAAGAACTTTCATCGCTTGTTTCTCCTAGGAAAAAACGAGGGGCTGATCACTTACACACTCAAATATCATGGTGACAGAGACTTTTTCAG
>CAMCFM010000516.1 GCA_945874095.1 Candidatus Kuenenia stuttgartensis | reverse complement strand
CGAAATTGAACGCCGGAATTGCCGCCATTGCCTTTGACCCTGAATTTCAGTTTCAGCTCGAAATCGGCCACATCGCCACCCTGCCACGCCATGAACTGATTCGCTTTGCAAGGGTTTTCAGGTGTGGATTGACCTGTAATCGCACCATCACGCACCGACCAATAGCTCATATTCAGAGCCTTCCAGCCATTCAATGATTCACCATCAAAGATCTTTTGAAATTCGTCTGCGCGAATCGACTCGGCAGTCAGGGCAGTGAACAGACATAAGACGATAGGCACGACGGTAGATTTCAAGTTCATGGTGAGCCATTTTTTAGAGTGCAAGTGAGAGGATCGGTCCTGAACCGGTTTCAGGCGAGTTGTTCGATCCTCATTTTCGCATCACCGGAAGCCTGTGTCTAGGTCGTGGCGCTAGCCCCGGTTGGATTTTAAAAAACGCCGAAAACCGTACTCTATGGACCTGCTGTTAAAACAAAAAAACGGCCGGTTGCAATCAATGCAACCGGCCTTTTTTTAAATATTCATAGAAATCGACGATCAGCGCGATGGCTGTTCGTACATGATCACATCGCCGGAATTGGCCACATTGCTTGAAAGGGATTGCAATGTGCCGTCCTGAACCCGCTTGATCAGCACAGAACGCTGCTCTGGTGCAATCTCTGCGTTGATCCATGTCACAGCCTGGTGGGCCAGCCCGCGACGGGCCTGATTTTCAGCCACTGCGCCCAGTGCCTTCATCCGATTGTCATCGTCTTCATAGAGATAGGTCGCCATGCGTGCGTCGCGGAATCGGCCGAGGGCAATCAGACGATCCACCAAGTCTCCAGCCACCACTTGCCGAACCGATGCTTCCTGAACGGCCGAGGCCACCTGTGCAGCCTCAATAAAAATCTTGGTCGCTTCATCTTTGCGATTAAATCGTGCCAGAGCCTCAGCAACGCGTGCCAGAGTCAGGGCCCTGGGGGCGTTTTGACGAATCGAGCGGGCCGCTCTCAAAGCTCGGTCAAACCTGAGTGCCAAGGCACTTTTGATGGCAATCTTCTGGGCGGTTTCATTACGCCAGACACTCATCGGAACGCGTTCGTTGATTTCCAGAGCGATATCAAAAAGCTCGTCAAGCGTATCTTCGTAACGCTTCATCTGATCCGTATCGAGATCGTTCGTTTGGATATATTCATCAATTTTTGCAGCAATTGCCTGGGAATCTTCCGAGATATCGAACGAGACTCTCGCCATCATTTCCGATCGCAGGTCGTTGTTTGAAATGGCAGACGATAAATCAGCAGCCTGTCGCCAAACTTTGATTGCACGATCAATCCACAACTTGCGGTCGCCGGCAGGTGTATTGCGATCGACACTCTCACGGATCAAGGCGTCCGTCAGGTTTGTTGAAGTGGTCACCAGAGAAACCAGCCGGACATTCTTAATCGTACTGTTAGGCAAAGCCACAGCATTGGTGGCTGCAGCGTCGACGGATCGGATGGCTTCTTCGAGCTTGTTCCCAAAGATTTCAGATCGGGCCAGACGATCCAGAGCCCGCACCCGAACCTCGGGATTCGAGAGCCTGATTGCATTATTGAAAAGCTGTTCGGAGAGCATCTTGGCTTGCTCAGGGTTCAGCTCAGGGGCCTCACGGTCGCCAGCTCGTGGAGGGCCGACAAACTTCGGAGGGCCGATAAAGTCGTAAGGAATCAGAGCAGGATTATCACCGCTCCGCATATCTTCAGGCATTCCCTGACCAATCACTTCGTTGGGAAGGGGACGCATGAACGCTGGTGTGCCTTCGGAAAGGCCGGCGGAATTCGATTCCATGCCGGTTCCAGTGGTCCCAAGGCCAGCGCCTGATTCAACGCCGGTGCCTGTTCCACCGATCCCAAAGCTGCTCTCATTGCCCGTGCCGGTGCCGCCGAAACTGGCTCCACCAGAAGTGTAAGGCTGAGCGCTCGGAACCAGAGTCTGGGCCAATACGGACTGTGATTCCGCAGCCCCTATGCATAAAACAAGACCCAACCCAAATGAAACGGGGATTGAGCGAGACTTCTTTTTGATCACTTTAAAGTCCTTGACCGGTTCGAGTTCAGATTTCCGGAGAAATCCAAAGGCATCCATGACCCGACACAACCATCCGGAAGGTATTACACCTCATCCCTAATATTCCATCATAAACCTTGGGACGTCAAAAAAACGAATGGGATTTGTTCTCGCCCTGTATGATTAATTGGTATAAGCCCGAGAGCTTACGTGGAGTACCATGTGCGATTTCAGGTAAATAAAAAACGGACCACGCAAGTCGTGATCCGTTTCCATGGTTAAAATCTTCGCTCAGAACAGCTTCAAGCAATCACTTCGAAGCCGCAGCCTTTTCGCGTTCCTCACGCTCTTCTTCCTCGTCTTCTTCGTCATCGTCCAGATCGACTGGTACGACAAACGCGGCTCTCACAGGGGCCGGCATCGGCGAGGCTGCGCCTTTGACAGACTTCCAGATAATCTCATTAAAGACCAGATCATCGGCTTGATCTTCTTTATCGAGATTCAATTTTAACGATTTTTCAGCGCCCCAGGCCGTCGAGAGATTCCTCTCTTTAATGTCCACCTTGGGGGCACGCTTTGCATAGGCTTTGAAATCGGGCGTGGCCGTAAAGCTGTTGAACATCGGCCTGGCGGATGCGTCGAACTGGCTCATCGGGTCCAATCCAAGAATCAATTCCATCGTACGCAGCATGGAGCTGGTGGTATACATCGTGGAATCGACAATATTACGCTTCGTGTAAGGGCTGACTACCAAAGCGGTTGACCGGTGAGCGTCCACATGGTCAGAACCATTCTGGGCATCATCTTCCACGACAAAAATTGCCAGATTCTTCCAGAACTTCGACTTCGACAACCCTTCCACCACCATGCCCACTGCCAGGTCATTCTCAGCCACCATGGCGGTCGGGGTCGGTGCACCTGGCCGAGTGCCTGAAGTGTGGTCGTTTCCAAGCCTTAATACAATCAGCTTGGGCATTTCGCCCTTGGTTTCGAACTCGGAGAGCTCTTCGAGGAACCGGTCAGCACGCTTTGTATCCGGATAGGAAAGGTCGTAGCTCCGATACTTTGGGTCGAAGTGGCCTTCAAGAGGTTTGTATTTCGTGGTGCCGGGGTCGGCTGGTGTGGCTCCGTTGTCGACAAATTCGCCATAACTTCGGAAAGTCACATTTTTGGCCGC
>CAMCFM010000515.1 GCA_945874095.1 Candidatus Kuenenia stuttgartensis | reverse complement strand
GTCGCAGAGTCACCGAGACAACGTCCGACCGGCACACACAAGGAGTCAGGGTCCATGAGACGCGTAAAGCATCGTAATACGCAATTTACAGCAGGCATTGGGATGGACATTCTTGAGGACCGAAAGCTTTTGGCCCAAGTTGTTCAGGGTGTTGACATTGACGGAGACAAATGGTTCCTGCGACTGATTGGTCCAGGCTCCCTCCGTGTGATCAACCAGCCTGACTCTGCCGGCAATACTGTGCCTTTGGGTGCGCCTGCCCTGATCCAGTCGATTGAAATTGCTGGAACAGCACCTCTTTCCACCCGTGTTGTGGGCGAAGTGAAGGCCTCCAGCGGAGGCGATGGTAAAGTCTTCTTCCAGAACATGAGCCAGTTTGGTGGGAACTCCCTCACAAACAACTCAAACAACGGTGTCTTCAGTGTCGATATTCCGGACTTTTGGCTCGGGATCACTCAAAGTGGACAAACGGTGCCCATCACGGCCACTCTTTCGCTCAATAATGGCGTAAACACGCTGAAGTTCGGCGGTGTGGACATGACCGCAAGCCCCGGTGGGGGGATTCCTGCGCCGTCTGCAAACAACTTCCCTGATAAAGCTGTTATCCAGCTTGGGATCCCTTCATACCTCGGTACTGGTGTGTTTGTGGATAAGTTCGTGAGCGATTCAAAGGCTGCCGCGTCGTCAACGGCTGAAACCATTGACGATTCTATACAGATGGAAGTCATTGGCCGTCTGAACGTGTTTCAGGCCAACGAGATCGGTGGTACAGCCACGGAGGCTTCCTCAGGATACATTGGTGGAGGCGGAACCGTGGTCCGATCCTCCGGCGAATATATCGGCCAGGCGATCCAGACTCAGATCAGCGGAGCGATTGGGGATATTGTGGTCCGTAACAATGCCACAAATTTTGGTGTCCAGTCCGGAACCCAAATCCGAAAAGTGAATATCGGTGGCGAAACTCGTAACGTACTCGCTCTCAGTCCTAACGGGATTCGATACGGCCAATTTGGTCTGGGTATGGATAACGTCACCATCCATACACACACCATGAGCCGCCTGGAAATGAACCGTGGGGCCGTGAGTTCGGAAGTGAAGGTCAGTCGCCAACTTGGATATTTCCGATCCGGTGGCGATATTGTCGATAGCACCATTCTCTCAGGCCTCAATCAGGACCTGACCAATGAATTCCGCACCCAATCGGCCGATACCAATACGGTTGCCGACCTGGGCGGTGCGATTCGTGCCTTGATTGCAGGGAATATTATCGACTCGATTTTCGCTGCGTCCGTTGAGCCTTACAACGGGCTTTATGACTCGCCTGACGCCATTAAGCTTGGCGGGGGCCGCGTTCAAGCCAAGGTGGAAGGCATAGTGGACAATTCCACGGTGACTCCTGACAACCCGAACGACGCATTCTATGCCTTTAGTAAAGACGTCACGCGAGGCGTTGTCACTCCGCCGAATGCTCCAAGTACACCCGTCCCGTCTCCAGCGAAATCGACTCGGATACCGACTGGAAACCTGATCGTCATGGGACGACAGTTCCCATCGAACAAGAAAATCAATTCTACGTTCGGTATCTGGGATGTCACTTCATACCTCCGAAAAACCAACCCGAAGCTCTGATCCGGGAATTTTCCGAGAAGTGGAATACGAAAGAGCCGACCCCATGGAGCCGGCTCTTATTCATTTGACAGTCAGTATTTATGACTGAAATCAGCTCAGCTTGAACAGATTCTGGCTGCCATCGCCCAAGCCGCCCTTCAAAGGCACTTTGCGTTCTGGCTTCGGCTTGGCTGGCTCGTGAGCAAGTGCTGCATCAGCCGCTTCCAGAGCCTCTTCTTCCCGAGCCTCAATCACAGCCTTCATGGAAAGGCTCAGTCGCTGCTGCTCAGGATCAATCGAAAGGATCTGAACCTCGACGGCCTGACCTGTCTTCACAATGTCAGAAATCCGGCGGACCCGATTCGGCGAAAGTTCGCTGACGTGCAACAGGCCTTCGACACCATCAGTAAGCTCGACAAACGCCCCAAACTCCGTAATCCGGGTCACTTTGCCAGCCACGATCGTTCCGATTTTGAATTCGTCGGCGATCTTTTCCCAAGGCGATTTCACAAGCTGCTTCAGGCCAAGGCTGATCCGCTTCTTGTCTGGATCGATCTTCAAGACCTTCACGGAAACGTGATCGCCCAGCTTCACAATGTCTTCAACCTTCTGAACACGGCTCCAGGAAAGGTCGCCGATGTGCAGCAAGCCGTCCACACCGCCGAGGTCGACGAACGCTCCGAAATCTCGGACGTTGCGCACAACACCTTCGCGGGTCTGACCTTCAGCCAGTTCTGCGAGCGTCTTTTCACGCATTTGCTCGCGTTCCTGTTCGAGGAAATCGCGACGGCTCACGACCAGATTCTTGATTCTGGCGTTCACCTCAGTCACCAGCACCTTGAACTTCTGGCCCAGATAGACAGATGTATCTTCGACCCGGCCAAGTTCAATCTGGCTCACTGGAAGGAAGGCACGCAGTTGGTTGATCATCACCTCAAGGCCGCCCTTGTTGGTTTTTTCGACCACAGCTTCCACCACCTGGCCCTTCTTGATGGTATCCCACGCGGCATTGATCGCAGCACCACGTAGAGAGACAATCAAAAGACCTTCGTTGACATCAAACCGTTCAATCGTGATTGGGATCTCGTCGCCAATCTGGATCTCTTTACCTTCAAACTGCTGGATCGGAATGCAGCCTTCTGACTTCCCACCCATCTCGAGGAAAACCCAGTCTTTAGTGATCTTTACGATCTTGCCCATCTTGCCTTTTTGAACAGGCTTAGCCTCTTCATCCGGCTTTGACGGGTCGGAAGGGGCTGGTGCAACCACCTTGGGCCGAGGGGCACCTTTGGGAGCTGGCAGAACGGCTTCGAGTGTTTTGGTGTCGAAGGCGTTCAGAAATTCGTTCATCTCGGCTTCAATGTCGTCGTCGAATTGCTTCTTCAACGGGCGATCTTTATCGACCACCTTACGTAGCGATGCCGTTTTTGAATCCAGAGCATCATCCAGAGCTTTGTCGATGGATTCCTGCGACCGAGGGGCCGGAGTGGACTCGTCATCGGTCGGCTTGGAAGGGGCAGGAGCCACAGGAGGAGTGGTCAGGCTGGGAGTCGTGCTGGGCAGTTTCGAGAAGTCGGACATGGGCCGAGATCCTGTCATTGGCAAATAGAATACTCACGACCCGTGATGCGGCAGGCATA
>CAMCFM010000514.1 GCA_945874095.1 Candidatus Kuenenia stuttgartensis | reverse complement strand
CAAACGCCGAACGGCGGCCGCCTTGCGGGCCATTTTCTGTTGGTCAATCACCGGAGCACGATTGCCGGTGATGCGGGCGAACAGGGAGCGGAGACGTGAGCCGAAGCGGAATGATGAACGATCCATGAAAGCGAACTCCTTGGCGAATGTATTTGAGCGAAATCAATCAAGCGGATTCAGGCAACGAACGATGTTCTGGGTGATTTGAGCATGCATACCATGGTCATGACCAACATTTCGATCGGTCCATGGTTGGAGCGGACTGAAACTGAGTCGGGTGACGATCGGTCAGCGAATCGTCGTTTTTTTGAGGACAATCCAATCAGAGGTATCGGCACTCCGCCCGGATTTGAGCGGACGGATGAGGTAGAGCGATGGTATCAGGTTCAGAATCGAGTCCAGTGGAACCTTTGGAATACGCGTGCATCTTGCAGAATGCTCCAGGCAATGAACTATCAGGGAAACCAACCTACTTAGAGAGAACATAAGCCATACGGCTTCTAGAGTTCACTAACATACGGGAAGATCAAACGATTTCCCAAGAAAATCTTTGAGAATTTCAAAAAAGGTCAAAAGCGTATCTTTATAGAAGGGTTCGGATCATGACTCGATGCGATCGGCACGACCGGAATTGATCGGCTATTTTAGAGGTTTGTGAAGTCTGGGGTGTCTGGATGGCCTGAGTGTGGAAGCCTGAGTCGTTTTGAGACGATGGTGAAATAAATCAACGTGGCGAGGTTTAGGTGGTTGATGTTTGATCAGAACTTGGTATTAAAGACTGGCCGGGTAGGGGGGATTTTCGCTGGAGGTTCGTTAGAGTTGGTGGCTGTTGTTTATTTTGGGGTTTTTCATGTGGAGACGACCACGGGAAAAACCAACCAAGCGAACAGCCAACCGGGGCTAGCGCCAAGACCGGCTAGGAAATCGGCCAACCAAGCGAACAGCCAACCGGGGCTAGCGCGAAGACCGGCTAGGAAATCGGCCGACCAAGCGAACAGCGAACCGGGGCTAGCGCGAAGACCGGCTAGGAAATCGGCCGACCAAGCAAACAGCGAACCGGGGCTAGCGCCAAGACCGGCTAGGAAATCGGCCAGCCAAGCAAACAGCCAGCCAATCCATCGAACAGCCAACCGGGGCTAGCGCGAAGACCGGCTAGGAAATCGGCCGACCAAGCGAACTAACGGCGAACCGGGGGATAGCGTTTAAGACCGGCTGGAAAATCTGCTGGGCGATTGGATTCTCAAGTCTTGGTGGATTATCAGCTAATGTCGCGATATGATAGCGATGAGTCATGTCAGGCGAGTCGATGATCCGTCTGAATCTCAGGACATCTTTTTGGGAGTCACTCAAAGTGAGTCGATTGGTACTGGCATTTCAGGCTTTCATACGAGTTCTGTTCGATGAATCTACGGCGGAACGGGTGGCACTGGCGATCAACCCGCCACCTCCGCCTCCACCAGCGCCCGTGGAACGCCCGAAATTCGACCTGCGAATTCTGGCCCTGCTCCAGCGCGATGGGCGATTGATCGACTTTCTGATGGAGTCGATCGACGATTACGACGACGCACAGGTCGGAGCCGCCGTGCGTGACATTCATTCCAAGTGTCGCAAGTCGTTGCTGGATCACTTTAAAATCGAGCCTGTGACGACCCCTGAAGGTACCTCGGCAACTGTTCATATCGGCTACGACCCAGAGCTTTACAGGCTCGTGGGCCAAGTGGCAGGCAGCGGGCCCTGGAAAGGGCAGGTCAACCATCCTGGCTGGCAGGTGGTGGAATCGCGAATCCCTGACGTGCCTGGCGCTTATGCCGAAGTGCCTGTGCTGAATCCAGTGGAAGTGGAAGTCTGATAAGTCGTCGTTGACGTGATATCCTTGGCGGACATTGGAAGATCTGAAGAGAGACTGTAAACGATGGCCAAATTTGTTCTGGGAATCGACCTTGGCACAACCAACTGTGCGCTGGCCTATGCAGAGATTGTTCCAGAGGGGGGCGAGTCGAAGGCCTCAGCACCTCTGATTCTGCAGATCCCGCAAGTGGTGGGAGCCGGCGAATGTGCCGACCGACCAGTCTTGCCATCGTTCCTCTACATCCCAAGGGACGGCGAATTTCAGGAAGAGGCCCTGGACCTGCCCTGGACTGCCCCCGTGGAAGGCAAATTGCCGTGGCTGGTGGGCACATTTGCAAGAGATTACGGAGCGAAAGTGCCAGGCAGGCTGGTCAGTTCGGCCAAAAGCTGGCTATCGCATGGGGTGGTCGATCGATCGTCAGGGATACTTCCCACCACTGCTCCAGAGGACTTACAGAAGATTTCACCCGTACAGGCGTCAGCCACCTATCTGGCCCACCTGCGAGATGCGTGGAATCAATATTCGGCAGCGAATGGCCTCGACGCGGTGTTCGAAGATCAGGAAATCTTTCTGACTGTCCCTGCATCGTTCGACACGGTGGCCAGAGATCTGACCATTCAGGCTGCTCGCCAAATCGGAGCCAAACATCTGACCATTCTAGAGGAGCCTCAGGCCGCATTTTATGCATGGCTGGTGCAATCAGGCGACCAATGGAGGAAGTCTGTGAGTGTGGGCGACCTCGTGCTTGTCTGCGATATCGGGGGCGGAACAAGCGATTTCACCCTGATTCAGGTGAGCGAGGAGGATGGCAGCCTGAAGCTGGACCGGGTGGCTGTGGGCGACCATATCCTGCTCGGCGGTGACAACATGGACCTGGCCCTGGCCCATGCCGTTTCAGCCACATTGAAAGACGGAATGGAAGGGCTGGACGCCAATCAGAAGATCGCCCTGGTGCATGGATGTCGGGCCGCGAAGGAGCAACTCTTTGCGAACCCTGGGGAGAAGAAGGCCGGGATCACCCTGCTGGGCAAGGGTTCGAGAGTGATCGGCGGGTCGATCAAAACAGGGCTCGATCGGGCGACCCTTGAGCAGGTGATTTTGAATGGATTCTTTCCTGAATCAGCACCTGACGAAATGCCAGCACGTGGCCGAAGATTGGGCCTGACCGAAATCGGCTTACCCTATGCGGCTGATCCCGCAATCACCCGCCATCTGGCACAATTCTTATCACGCCACAGCTCACTATCTGAAGAATCGACAATGGCCAGCCCTACGAAGATCCTCTTCAACGGAGGCGTTTTCGAAGCATCAGCACTTCGCCAGCGAATCATATCCACACTCAATCGTTGGACAGGTCAGGAGATACCAGCCCTACCGGCCGCCGACCTGAACCTGGCCGT
>CAMCFM010000513.1 GCA_945874095.1 Candidatus Kuenenia stuttgartensis | reverse complement strand
GCGTGCAATCGAACCGAGATTTTCCGGGTTGTCGATCGCAGGACAAATCACGATTGTATTTAAATCACGTGTTTTATCGGCCAGCAACTCGTTCAGTGGAGGCCAATCGGAACGCCTTCCGCATGCCATTATACCTTGGTGGAACGAAAATCCAACCAATTCCGTCATCATTTGACGACTCGTACAATAAACTTTGACATGATCCGGAATCGGGAACCTGGGTTTTTTGATCCAATCCGGATTTGTCAATAAAAACTCGGTCTCGTATCGCGATTGCAATAACCGCTCGACCATCAGAGAACCTTCCACCACGAAGAGGTTTAAGTCTCGCGTGGTGTTCGTTGCTTTTAATGAGCGATAGATATCAAGCCGAGGGTCTTGGATATCATCAATTTCAATGATCATTTGGGGCGACATCAAAAAACCTTTAAAATCCAGAACTGCAAACCGTAAGTGTAATTCGACGGGCCACCCACCATAGGAACTTCGACACCACCAAGGTGATACCAGTTATTGGTAATTTCCGCACGATAGCCTGGTGTCAGGCTGAAAAACGTGTTGTTGGGACCTCGGGCATCAACTGATGTGATTAAATTGGCTGAGGTGTATAATACCATGTCGCCGAACCAGGGCGTTCCGGGATCTGTGATATACTTGCCCAGAGCCATATTCACATTTCCGTTTGTTCGAATTCCATCGGGTCTGTTCGTTGCAGGTACAATCACATTCACACCACCGCGAACGACCCATCGGTCTTCCATCGCATGCCAGAATTGCAAGCCGGTTGCCAATTGGGTTGCACCACCGCCGGTTTCAGGTCGGCCTGTTGGAATTGATGTGGCAGCGACCGCAATCACCGAAGTATCGCGAGTTTCCTGCAGCAAAAATCGGCTCGTCAGAGTCATGTCACCAAATTGTGTGATATAACCATTATTCGTGCCACCCTTATTCGTGTTTAAATAAGGCACATCAAGCCTGATATCCAGACGCCGATTGAGCGGAATGAAGATCGTCCAGTCAGAATAATAGGTGTTGCCATTTTTACCGACATTCTGTCTGTATCCAAACGCATTAAACCACAAGCGATACATCACACCATCGAAAGAATTGATCCAGCCCTGTCGAGGAGCACCTGAAGTGGATAGAGGTGTAAATACAAACGGCTCATTCCAACCTTCCGAGAAAAATGTTCTCGCCGATAAAGGCCGCCAGTTGGCAGAACTGGCTTCCCCAAAAATTGATTCCATCGCCACGTCGAACGGCGAATTCATCACCATTTCTTCGGGCATTGCAACACCCGGCGGAGCTGTCATCGTATTTGCCAAAATCGGTAAAACGACACCATCGCCTGGCGAAACCGTTGGGATTTCAAGCCCTAATGCGGCCGCATCGAATGGCGCAGGTTCTTGAGCGAAAACTTTACAGAAATTGCTGGTAGTGCAGGAAATTGCGACGAATGCCAACATTGTATATCGGAGAATCTGTTTAAGTTGAGAGCAATTCATGAGTCCAATTCTCCTCCTGATCCAGCACCCGCTCTCAACATCCTGTTTGAGAACTCGCATACATCAACTCCCATCGTCAGGATGCAGATCGTTCAACAAATCAAATGTGGCTTAAAGTCGATAGAATTCAAGCAATGAATTCGGCTGTGCCGATTGTAGTGATTGACGCGGCAAGAGGGTTAGTTCTGACGGGGTTCAACGCCAAGTAAATGGCGAACCAGAAAGTCCATACGTCGTCGGCTGCCATAAGGTGTCTCTGCCGATCCGTGACCTGCTCCTGGAACAATCAGAAAATCAAAATCTTTGTCAGATCTTATCAAAGATTCCACCACCTGCATGGTGCTGGCTGGATCGACATTCTGATCCAGTTCTCCCACAATCAACAGCAATTTACCTTGCATTTTGTGGGCGTGTGCGGAATTGGAATTCTGCTCATATTGAGCGCCAATGGGCCAGCCCAGCCACTGCTCATTCCACCAGATTTTGTCCATTCGGTTATCATGGCAACCACAATCAGCGACAGCAACTTTATAGAAGTCGTGGTGGTCAATCAGAGCTCGCATCGCATTCTGGCCACCCGCAGAGCCTCCATAAATCCCCACCCGGTTTAAATCCATCCACGGACGTGTTTTAGCGGCCTCTTTGATCCAGATCTTCCGGTCTGGAAAGCCTGCATCGGCAAGATTTCTGGCAGCGACATCGTGAAATTTCTTCGACCTCCAGTTCGTTCCCATTCCATCAATCTGAACCACAATAAAACCAAGTTCAGCCATTTGATGTTGGCGCATCTGAAGCCCCCAGCTTTTCGGGACATGAGCGCCATGGGGGCCTGCATAAATCTCTTCAACGACAGGATATTTCTTTTTTGGGTCAAGGTTTGAAGGTCTGTAGATCACTCCATAAATATCCGTCAGACCGTCTCTGCCTTTCGCCACAAATCGTTCCGGAAGACTCCATCCAGTGGATTCAAGCAATTTCGAATCCGATTGCTCCAACTTTAAAATCAACTTTCCATCTTTTGCAGATCTCAATTCATGTACAGGTGGCAGGTCCACACGGCTGTAGCGATCAATCAAATACTTCCCATCAGGTGAAAATGAAACGGAGTGAGATCCATCGCCTTCCGTAAGAACTTTAAAATCTGAACCATCGAAATTGACTCTGGCTAAATGTAAATGATAAGGATCTTGTTTGGGATCCATTCCACCTGCATAAAACCAGATCTGGCGATTCTTTTCATCGATCTTTTCGACTTTTCTGACGACCCATTGGCCGGTTGTCAAAGGCTTCAGAACCTTGCCGGAGCTGATATCCACCAGATAGAGATGATTCCATCCACTGCGTTCTGACATCCATAGAAGTGTTTTTGTTCCTCGTATCCAATGCATCCAGACTTTATTGGTATAATCCACGAATGATTCAAACTTCTCTTCAATCACCGTACGTGTTTTTCCATCGTTCGAAGTAACACCAATTAGTCGAACCACTTGGTGCCCACGCTGGTTGTATAGAAAATAAAATTCGCTCGAATCCTCAGCCCAATGCCATTCGCCCACACTCCATGGGTTCTCCATAAGCGATTTGTCAACTGGAATTAGCTTTCTGGACTTTAAATCAATTAAAACTGGCCAGGCTTGTTCAATGGTGTCTCCAGGCTTTAAATATTGGAACTCTACCGTCCTGGGCTGGAGTTGATCTTTTGGAGAACTTTCAACGATCGTTACCGTATGCTTTTGCTCGGGCCTGAC
>CAMCFM010000512.1 GCA_945874095.1 Candidatus Kuenenia stuttgartensis | reverse complement strand
CCCGCTGACAGGAATTTCGTTTCAGCCCCAAAGTGATTGGCGGCCTGATCTTTCTGACTTGAACTGAGGGATTTGCGAACGCCCAGCCAGGTGAAGCTCACCCGGGCGGCGGCCATGCTGGTGCGAAGCCGATCGCTGGGCGATACGGTTTGCAGGGTGCGTGCAGGTTGGGTCAAAGTTGTCATATCGTGATGCTCCTGAGATGAAAAAAGCCCGGGATCCTTCAGATGAAGAATCTCAGGCTACTTGTAGGATCTGAAATGCCGAACTGGATCAGTTGACGGAAGGTTCGCGACTCACTCGACGGCGAGTCTTGGTGGACGTGTCGGCGTAGGTGTATACGCCTGAATGACTTGCTGAGAGGCATCGGCCAGAAGCCCAGCCTCGCAGTCGATCAATCGTCTCGGCGGCTGTGACCGCCACTGGCACAACATTTTGGGCTGCTTCAACCAAGGGCAGGTCGAGCATTGCCGCCAGACGGCAGCACGACTTGATTTCAGCCCCGGTCCAGTTTGTGTCGTCTGGCTGTGGCTGCTTCAGGCCCAATTCAAACTGGTCCCGGTAAAGTAACCAGATGGCATCTTTCTCCTGACGGCTGGGCAGATCAAGGAAGAAGATCCCGTCAAACCGTTCGCTCCGACCGAACTCTGGAGGCAATTTGGAAACATCATTGGCGGTGCAAACGACAAAGACGTCCGAGTCATGATCATTGAGCCAGCTCAGGAATGTCCCGAACATGCGTGAGGCTACGCCTGAATCGCCCTGACTACCCAGCCCTGCAAAAGCCTTCTCGACTTCGTCGATCATGACGATGCACGGTTCCATGGCGTCAATGATTTTCAGAGCCTGACGGGTCCGCTCTTCAGACTGCCCGACCAATGATCCCATCAGGCTACCGACGTCCAGGATCAGAACCGGACGTCCCACCTCTTTGCCCAATGCCTTACAGAACTGCGACTTACCACAGCCCGGCGGTGACAACAGCAGCACGCCTCGAGCTCGTTTGCGAGGATCAGATCCAGCGACGGTAAGGGCCTGCTTGCAGAACGACTTCAGGGCCGAAAGGCCACGAAGGCTGGTGAAATCGTCGGTGCCGCGATAAAGTGACACCAGACCACCTTTTTTTAGCATCTGGGTCTTGAGCTCCCAAACCGTGTCAGCCCTGATCCGATCCTGCCGAACCAGCGACAGGCTGAAGGCATTTTCCGCTTCCATGCGGGTCAGGCCGGAGGCGGCATTGAGCATGGCGACCAGATCCGGACCCTCCGGCAATTCACCGGCCTCGGTAGCAATTCCGCGGGCGATCTGCTCCAGTTGTTCGTGGTTGGGCAACTCATGCTCAATGACCACAAAGAGCTTTTCCAGCTCAATGGGAATCATCACCAGTGGGGCCAGGATCACCACGATCGTACGATTCTGCTTGCCGGTCATGATCTGCCGGATCAGGGCCTGTACGACCTCAGCCGATGGGAGGAATCGGTGAAAGTTCTGAAGCACCAGAACGGCCGTCCCACCGGCACTGGCCAGAGCGTTGATCGAGCGGATGGCCTCAAGCGGATCATTGCTCCCCAATTCCGATTGCCCTGAGACACTCAGGCCAGATTCGACATCCCAGGTGGCCATCTGCCAGTTTTCATCGTGGCAGAGCTGGGCCATCTCAGCGATGGCGTCCTGGTGTTCATGCGATTCGATCCAGATGCCTGTGAAACAGGCTCGGACGTATTCAGACAGACGATGGCGCAGGTTCAATGTGCACCTCCTTTGAGATGGTGAGTTTGTGATTGTGATACTTGTTGATAGAACTCAGCCGTCATTTGCTCGCTGGTTCGCTGACCAAGAGCCTGTTCAATGAAACCGCTTGCAAGACGGCATGAACTGCCGGTAAAGCCTTTGGTCTGAACCTGCGACCGGCCATTGGGGGCCACGATGATTTCAATGGTCGGACTCATGCTGCACCTCCGACTGTGACAGTGAGCTTGATGGAACCATTGTCGAGCGTTTGCTCGAAAACAGTGTGGCCCTTGCGGCGGGCTTCGATCTTGGTTTTCTCGACGGCATAAGCCTGAAGAAACCGGTCCAGCTGAACCTGCTCACCCCAGCGACCGCCGTAGTTGTCAAAACGGACCTGACCGGAACGTGTGTCGAAAACAACTGGGTAAATCCAGCCGGGTAAACGCACGAGTAGCCCAGAGGCTTCGGTAGCAAAAAGTGTGACAGTGCCAAGGACGGGAGCATCAAGCCCCAGTCGCTGGCAGGCCTCTTGAACGGCGATCGCGTCGCGAACTTCGGTTTTGATTTGGACGATGTGGCTCATACGTATTTCGATCCTTTCGTGGGTGAGGTTTCATAGCTCATGTCGTCGTCGTCGGACTCGATACAACCCATCCAGTCGGTGTCGTCTTCCAGTTCCGGTAGAGCGTTTGGACCGGGCAAGATTTTGGGCTTGTTCAGCTCCTGAATCAGTAGATCCGCCAAAGCAGCGTGGTCCGGCTCTTGCGACTGCATCTGCCGGATCACAAACGCACAGATAGCCAGAGGGGCCAGACAGCCCAGGATCAGGCCCGTGTACTGGATGGCCGAGGCGATGATCGGGTCGCGATTTCTTTTGCCAGCGATCTCACGACGCTCCTGCTCCAGTTCGTCACGCTTGGCATCCACAACTGACTGCTGCTGAGCGAGTTGCGAAGTCAGGTCAGATTGTGCCGCAAGCAGTTCACGACGTGCCTGGGCGTCGAGATTGACCAACTCTTTGGCAGCTTGAGCCAGTTGATGGCTTTCATCCACCACGGCTTTGGACTGATCCGCGATCCGGGCGTTTTGCTTCTGTTGCTCGGCCATGGAGTGGCGGGCAAACTCGGCCAGCCGCTGGTCCCGCATGTCGGGAGATTCACCGCAACCGACCATGGCCAGGGCGAGCGCCAGAACCAGAGAATTTGCGATTCGGCGAGAGAGATGGATGAGATTCATGGGTGTGTCTCCAGTGGGTAAAAGCCTTGGTCAGTAAGGATTGCAGTGCACGTCTTAGTCGAAATTCCTTGGCCCAGCCAAGGGCCAGCATCACGGCCAGCAGACTGCTGGTTGCAAGGAGCGAGAAGATCATGGTTTAGGGGTTCCTGGGGGTAAATCCGCCCCGTGGAACGGAGCGGACGGTAAGGGGTAAAAGCTGGACCAATTCCGATACAGATTGGCCTGCTTGTTTTTAGCGATTCCGAAATGCGAAATGCTAAACCTTCCGGTTCAAGTAATAATGACTCATTTTGATCCCGAAT
>CAMCFM010000511.1 GCA_945874095.1 Candidatus Kuenenia stuttgartensis | reverse complement strand
AGTTCATCATACCGGGGAACTTCGTTTTGGCCTGTTCCTTAGCTGGGAAGCGAGACATTGTGGTAGATTTCCTGTACGTCATCGCAATCGTTGAGCATGGTTTGTAATTTCTCAAACGAGACCAGGTTTTCCCCGCTGAGAGTCGTGGTTGACTGCGGAATAAAAGTGATTTCCTGAATTTCCAGCTCAAGGCCGGGGAAAGCTTCAAGCAAGGCCGACTTTGCTTTGAAGAACTCGGCGGGCGGAGCGAAGATGGTCATGGTGCCGTCCTCGAATTCAACCTCTTCGACGTCAACGTCGGCTGCAAACATGGCTTCGATCACTTTCTCCTCGTTGTCACCCTGGAAAGAAAGCACCGCCAGGTGATCGAACGACATGACAACGGATCCGTTGGCAGACAATTTGGAGTCGGACTTGTTGAAACAGGTGCGGAGATCCGAGATGGTTCGTGTGGGATTGTCGGTGAGGCAATCCACGATGATCAATGACCCGCCTGGCCCAAACCCTTCGTAGCGCATGGATTGGAAGTCCTCTCCACCAGCTCCGGCCGCCTTTTGGATCGCCTTATCAATCACATGGTTCGCGACGTTATCGCGTTTGGCTTTTTCGACGATAGCACGCAAAGTCGGGTTGGCGTCAGGGTCGGGCACCCCATTCTTGGCCGCCATGTAGAGCTGTCTGCCGTACTTCGAAAAGAGCTTGGATTTCTGAGCGGAAGTTTTGAAAATCGAAGCTTTGCGCTTCTCAAAGATTCTTCCCATGGGAATTCTGCCTTGTTTGTTTTCAGGTGACTAGGGATTTTCAGGGCAAGAGCCCCTCGATGAGACTCGTTTTTGTGAAGCCTATCGAAAGAGGAAGCGCGTTACTTGGATTGTACCGGAAATAGTACCCGGCAAGCTAGATCAAGCTGGTTCAACCTCTTGACGTAGGTCCAGGGTAAACGGAGTCGTTCGGGAATCCGACTAAGGAACGGGCAGAAATAACATCCGTTTATTAGCGAACCGTGGGCTAGGGCCATGCGGTTAGTAGTTTCTAGCCGGTCTTGGCGATAGCCCCGGTTCATCGTGGTTGGTTGGTTTAAAAAAACGAAAGTTATTTATTTTAGCCTGATTCTAAGCACCAATTCGTGCCAAAAGGCCTTCGTAAGAAGCAGTGAGTGCCCATAACAATTTTTCTTTGCCTCCAGAATCAGGATGCTGTTTTGCTAATGCATTGAGGTATGCAGACCTTAATTCCGAAGTATCTGCTGGTATTGCAGATAGCCCCAGAATCGTTAAGTCGATATCTTCCGAAGACCCGATAATCGCTTTAAATAGTTTCTTTAGAATTCCTGAGTTCGATTGTATTCCTGTTTGTATTTGATATTTAGCTTTGACCGACTCTGCTTTTTGATATTCTTCAACCCGACTCTTTTGATTCTCTATCGCCCGTTTTGATGCCACGGAATACCCTGATTTAACGGTCGCTTTCTGGATCTGTTCCGCACTAATCAATGCAGGTCGTTCGATTTCGACTAGATCACCAGTTGCCAGAAGGACTTCTCCTGCACAATCCAGAAGTTGGCGATTTTTGACGTATGGGAAGAAGACCCCATCTTTACGCATCCATTCCGCGATGGCTTTCAGGTTCTGTGTCGATACCTTTTGCGATGTCATAAAACACCCCAAATGATTACTGTCACATAGATTCAGAGTCGTTCAATATTGATCGTGGTGGCTCTGACAGATCAGCTCAATATATTCAATCATGTGTAAAAATACGTGTCAATACTGTGAAACCAATTCCCAAACATTTTCTTATCCGACGCGGATTTTTCATGTATATTTGATAAGGTCATTATCAACCGTTGGATCATCGGAAAGCAATTCATGTATCGTCATAAGCAACAACGCAAGTTGTACTTAAGCCAAGAAATACTCGATTCACGTGAGTTGCTTGCAGTCGCTCCAGCTCCTCTACGAATCGTGCAAAATCTAGCCGAAACGGTCACTTACAAAACGACATCAGTAGGCCCACCGTTAAAACTCACGATTATCAAGCCAAGTTCAGCTTCTGTAAGCTCTTCTGGCGTGCCGATCGTTTTTGGGATTCATGGTGGTGGGTGGGTGAAATTTGATCGCAACAACATTCTGTCCGACCTAAGATATGTTCCAACAAATGGTTACGCTCTAGTTGCGCCTGATTATTCGCTGGCAACAAGTCGAAAACCGTCTTGGCCGAACAATTTGACGGACCTCCAAGACGCACTCGATTGGACTGTCAAAAACGGTGTAGAACGCGGTCTCGACACATCAAACATCACTCTGGTGGGCCAGTCTGCCGGTGGTCACTTGGCGGCGATGCTCGCCATTCGTGTGAGCGAACAGCGAGACTCCTTGAATGGGCCACTTGTCGATCGTCTGATCGACGTCAGTGGACCGATGAATTTGCCAAGGCTTATTGGCGAAAGCAGTTTTGCGGCTGGTCGTGCTAAAACCATGCTTGGTATGAGTTATGATGAAAATCCAAGTTTATGGAAGACGGCATCTCCAGCTTTTCAGCTCGAGGTGAATCCAAAAATCAAGATGCCTGTGACACTGATCATTCAAGGGACAGTTGATCCTGTCGTTCCGATCAACCAATCGGCAGAATTTCAGAATCAGTTGGTAAAACTGTCTGCAATGTCAAGACTTGAGAAAATTATAGGTGCTGGGCATGACCTTTTAAAAGGTGTAATTGCCTCAAAAACGCGAAAGCTGATTCTGGACTTTTTGAAAAATGGAGTCTGAAAAATCATCTACGATCTTTATCCCTTTCATTGTAAGGGCTTGTATTTAATCGTCGAGATGTTTTTGCCGATTGAGAATCAAGGCTAAATTCAAACGAGTTCCGCTATGGGGCTGGCGTTTTGTTCCACCAAGGATTGTGGCCGGCCTTCAATATCGTTCACCCAAGTGTTTGCTACATCAATACCTAGGTTTTTATAGAGAGTCGCGTAGATCTCACCAAAAGTGACAGGGCGGGAAATGGCTTCTCCCGCGATTCGGTCGGTAGCACCGATCACCTGTCCTGATTTCATCCCACCTCCAGCCATGATGGCCAGATTAACCTGTGGCCAGTGATCGCGTCCGACCTGGCCGTTGATCTTTGGAGTGCGTCCGAATTCGCCCATCACGACAACCGAGCAGTGTTCAGCCAGACCTCGAGCGTGAAGATCCTCGACAAGTGCACTCAGGCATTGGTCGAGGGCGGGGAAGTCCTCTTTTTCGCGCTGGAAGATCGAGTTATTGGCACCGCC
>CAMCFM010000510.1 GCA_945874095.1 Candidatus Kuenenia stuttgartensis | reverse complement strand
GAGTTTCCAGCCGGAGCGATTTGAACGCTGGCAGGATCCATTGGCGAAACATTCGGGTTAGCGCCCGGTTCGAGCCCGCGATTGGTTTGTGCATCGATCCAGGGCGACGATGCCGCGAGGCCCATTGCGGCCAGTGCGGCCGTCCATGTCCATCTTGGGTTACGCAAGCTACGCCTCCTTGCTGATTCCTCTGTACGACCGGGTTTAGGTACGTTCCTGAAGACTCTCGCCCATTTTTTCAGAGCGTTCGACCACAGGACCACCGCTGAACCCCGATGTCCGGGAATCGTATGCGTTTGTGTCCAACTTAATGACTGTGTTTGACCCGTCGCAGGGTGTCCGGATTCCCTTCCTGACATCATTCCTGCAGCGTTAAAAGTCACGCCCACTTTTCGGAACCTTCTCTACCCTTATCGGATAGAATCGGACATTAAAGCGAACGCATGCGAACAATTCCGCACTTTTGCGAGATTTTGCCACGAATCGAGAATTCAGCAAGGTCAGTTTTGAAGATTTTTTAGGATTCGTTTCGATGTTGTACCTCTCCCATTCTGAAATCTGAGGTTTGGGGAGGAGGTTTGGGGTTGAGCCCAACGGTGATTGATCTTCGTCTGATGCAGGCCACGCCCCCTGACGTGGCGGGATTTGGCTTTGAATCGATCGCAATACGGCATCTATATGAACCACGCAAGAGGGCGCATTCAGGGCGTTACGTTGCCGGCCAAACTAACCCGACGCGCCAGCAAGGGACGCATTAGCGAATAGCTAGCTCATGTTAAGTTCTTACATAGTACATGTTTATAATAAATAGAATGACTTTTGGGACGCTCGGCCCTTGCTTGCGTTGCGGGTTCGTTTGATCTGCTGTTACAGCACAACTTTCTGGACGGTCGGCCCTTGCTCGCGCTGCGGGTTAGTCTGACTGCCAACGAAAAACCCTGAGGCGTCTTGCGACATCTCAGGGTTTTCGTCTCGTCAGAAGCAAACCGCAAGTTGCAAGCACAGGAGAGTTAACGAGAGAGAGCCACTCGGGATTGAAGGTCTGATGGTCGGCATCAAGTCTTTGTCTTCAAAACGCGGCTCACATCTTCTCGTCACTATTAATATACCCCTCAATTCGAAGAAAGTCTGATTCATCAAGCAGAATTCCCAATCGCTGAACGGGCGCTTTCGGATCAAGCCGGACGAACTACGCAAACAAGCCAGGCTTCTTATCCGGACAACTTTTTACGAAGCGGGTTCTCAACTCAGGGATTCGACACTCATTTGCTGACTGGCGCCCATCTTCCCCAACCATCCTATTTTACAGGTACAGCTTCCACCAGCTTTGGCCGACCATAAATATTTGCAACAGGGCCAGCCCGCTTTGCCAACTCGTCCCACAGCCCCTTTAAAATGGAGGGGCCTTGATTTGGTTCGCGAATGGCAGCGGCGACCCGCTCATCAATCTCGACGGTTAAAGCCTGAATCTGCTGGATGTTAAGCAGGTTTGATCCAGTCACAGCGATCAGCATGGCCTCGGCATGATCCACGGTATCTTCCCAAACAGAGGCCGAGACTCCGTCCGGACGGGCCTCAACCAACTTGCGAATATGCCGGGCTGTTTCGCGTCCCACTTGCGCCTTCTGATCGTATCCTGACTTCCAGAATCTGAAGCTGACCCAGAGAGATGCCCAGAAAATCAGTACGGTGATCGTAAAAAGCACGATAAAACGTCGCCCGGAAGTGCCGGATTTCTGATCACCCAGATTTGGAGTGGACCGCGTATTGGGTTGCATTGTGGCCAATTTTCAAGAGGTTAAGCCCCGCTTCCGACACCTGATTCACTATAGACGAATTCACGTCCGATGACCAACCCGATTCTGCAATGATGCACCATAAGTCCTGAATTAACTGTCGCTTGCGGCAATATGAACGAAAGCGTATGCTGGAGGAATCGAACGAATCGATGTGTACGTATCTTTGTTCATCAGGCAAGACGGCTTTCGCCAGTCCTGCTGCCCCACACCAAGGAGGATAAAACCATGATCAACCTGCCCGTCATATCCGGAAAAGCCAGATTGTGCCGATCCAGACATTCATTCACAACTTTTTTTAAAATAATGACTTGCATCATTCTTGCAGAGAGTTTGTGCAGCGTTTCTGCCAGCCAGATCACTCTGTTTCCGAACACGTCCGGTGCTTACACAAGCGATCACTCGAGTAGCCCTGTCAATAACACCAATGGGCTGAATGGAACGCATACGACCGAGGTGGGCAACAATCAGGGCTTGCTTGCGCCTCATGTAATGCGTTCGTTTTTGATCTTCGACACGCTTGGGGCAGACGCCTCGATCGTCGGCGCAACTCTCGACATAGGCGTCACTTCATGGACCACCATGATTGGAGCCATCCCGCTCCCAGGTTCCGTGATCCACCTGAATCTCGGCCTTCCCACCCAATTCACAGCCGAACAGATTGCAGCCAGCCACACAGATTTCCAGGACCCGGCCAGCCAGGCAATTTATAACGATCTCAGCGGTGTAAGTCTCGGCACAGTTGAGATTAACATCGCACCCAACTGGCCCGGCGCTCCTGGCCCGATCAACTGGTATACGGCCACGATGCCATTGGGATTCGTAGTTGCATTCAATCAGGCCAGATCGGGTTCAGCGCGATATCTCACCATCTCGTTATCACTGTCAGAGTCGATGGGCAATTTGGTCCGTCTCGGGAGTTCTTCAGTCGAAAGCCCGAAACTCACCATAAACACCATCACTGTGGTGCCTGAACCGATCTCTTTGACAAGCCTGATCATCGGCTGCTCAGGTCTTTTGATCATCCGCAGGTTCCAGAGATCCGGAGATATCTGATCAGGACTTGGGCTTTGATCTGGTCTTTAACTTGGCCTTCAGCTTTTCGATGGGCTTTGCCTTCAAAGCACGCTTGTTCTTTGCGGCTTCTTTGATTCTCTCAATTTCCAGAGACCGATTCAAGGCCCAGGCCCGATTGGGAACAGTCGGGTTTTCGGTGGGTGGGAACGGGCACAATGGAATGCTGTTGGTCGGTTCTTTGAGAACATCGGCGATGGTCGTCGAACAAAATGAAGACTCGACCAATGCCAGTGCCATATCCATACGCGTGTGCAAAGGACAGAGATTTGAGCCATGCTCGGACAAACCCAAGGGGCAGGTTTTGATCCGTTCGATTGGTTCCACGGCATTGACCACATCCAGAATGGTCAGTTCGTCAGGCCGTCTGGAGAGCGAAATTCCTCCACCAAGCCCCCTCTGGCTCTTCAC
>CAMCFM010000509.1 GCA_945874095.1 Candidatus Kuenenia stuttgartensis | reverse complement strand
GAATGGTGGGCTTCACCCCACCCTACAGGAACAAAGCCGCCCATGTAGGGTGGGGTGAAGCGATTCATCCCACCCTACTGCCCCCTCAAGCCTTATAAATGGGGTAGTTTGCTCTGGAGTCTCCTCCGGAACCCAAAAGAACAATGGTTTAGGGTTTATGGATGTCCAGAGGAGATGCCTGGTGCCGCCCGCCTACCCAATAATCTTGACTTGACGGAGCACTAGCCGGTCTTGGCGATAGCCCCGGTTGGATTTGTAAATCGCCGAAACCGGGGGCTAGCGCCGTCCCCTGGCCGGGGGGCCTTGCAGTCAATTCGCTTGTAAAACATTACAAATAATAGGCTTGCACTTATTCTTAAACCCAACCCAAATCCCGCCATGTCACGATACATTCCCTACATCACATGTTGGTATATCACCATGGTTTTTAAGATTCTGGCGAATTTGCAGATTAAGTAATCTTGAAAAATGCGCTATTTGCGACACGCGTGCCAATTAGGGGTTAGTTTTAAGGTGACTGGATGCCGTGGCCTGGCATGATGCCACCACGCATGGATGAATCCCGATGGAAGGGATGGGTGCGATGGCGATTGGACAACCACCGACAAATCGGAGATCGCCAAGGCGTAATTTCCTTGTCGGTTTGATTTCCCTGACTTCGACGGGTTGCGTCCTGAGGCGTCGACTTGCTGAACGAAAGGTCAAGCAGTTAGGCTCTGTGGACCCTAACCAGCATAAGGAAATGGCACTTTCAGCGAACGCTCCTTATGTGATCGAGCCGCCCGATTCTCTTGAGATCCGGGTCCGCCCTGATACCATCGGAGTCATTCCACTCTCAGCCGTGGTGCAAGCCGACGGCTTGATTGACCTTGGCTTTGGTGGACGGATTTACGTGGCTGGATTGCAGCTCGACCAGGCTGAATCCGTGATCGCCCAACGACTGAGCGAGTACGCTAAAAAACAAAAGATGACACTTGATGAGCCAATTGAGGTCAACATCAAGCTCGACGAGAGTAAGAGCAAGTTTTACTACGTTTTAGGCAAGGGTGTGCAGCAAGCCCGATTCCAGGTGTCAGGTCGGGAGACTGTTCTTGATGCTGTGATGCAGGCACAGGTCAAGTCAAACGCCATGCTGGAAAAGGCTTATGTCGTCAGGCCCCACCCTCAGGGATTACCTGACCAGATTATGGCTGTGGACTGGGTTGCGATCCGGGATCGTGGCGATACCACCTCAAATTACCAGCTCTTTCCAGGCGATCGACTGGTGATCCCCGGTGGTCCCGATCCAGGACTTGTCGAAACCCTGTTCGGTTCTCGCTAATTCCGGAACCGTCTTCGATAGAGACCGATCAGAGTCAGCCCGATCCCAATCCCGATAATCGCTGAAGGTTCTGGCACAACAGTAATGTTCACAAGCATTTGTGATTCGATATAACCGGCTCCACTGACCATCAAAACCGACTTGGGCGTGATCGTGGGCCTGAGGCTCGACAAAAAGGTGTAAGTCCCGTTGGTCAGATAAATATCGCGAGTCTGGTTCAGCGTGAGATGGCTCGTGCCGGGCATGATCAGCGACCTCTGGTAACCCTGCATGTTGTCAACGATTCCGCTCTCTCCATGAATCGTGGCCCTGACACCGAAAGTGTCCAAACTCGCCCAGGCGTCGATCACGGTTTGAATCGAGACTTTCACGGGTTCGGAAAATCCGGACAACTGGAATTCCCGTTCCGCATATTCTGCCGAAGTGTAGGTGTAATCAGGGCTTTGCGATAGATACGACGATTGGGCCTTTAGCTGGATGAAATCGGTTGGAGGAGGGTCCGCGATCCCGTTGCCCCTGAGGTTGTTTGAAGACGTTGTCTCTTTGGTGACTTTCCAGTCTGTGGTCCAGACAAACCCTGCCTGAGCCGCTGGCACTGCCTGCCAGAGCCACAAGCCAACAAAAAATAATGACGGAACGCATCCTGCGCCGAATCGTCTCCTGAGAGTACGAACGACCATGTTTTCACCGCTATATTCTTTAAAAGAATCTTGATGGAACGTAAACGACTATTTGGAGCGAAGCTGACTTTAAAGAGGATTTCTGAATAGTCGGCTCAATCTCTATACCAATCTTAATTGGAGTTGTGACAAACTTGAGGAAATAATCCAAAGTGAGATGATTTTCGACATTCACCGATGAACAGTTGCAGAAACACCACATTACACGTCATAATCAGCAAATCAAGGGCCGTTCCGGATCACCCGCCTTCGCCCTGACTGCGGTGGCATGAACCTCCCCGGTTCATCCTTCCCGAAAGTCCACAGTTCTTCCCCAACCGTTCTCTCAGGATAAAGATTGAAACTGCCATGTCACGTCGCGTGGGACTCTGGCTCGTAGGAGCCTTTGGTGGTGTCGGTACCACTATCACTCTGGGGCTGGCCTGCCTGGCCAAAAAGATCACGCCTGATCATGGCCTGACCACCCAGTTGCCACTGTTTCAAGGCCTCCCCCTGCCCCAGCCTGATCAGTTCATCGTGGGTGGCCACGATATCCGTCAAACTTCGTTCATCGAATCCGCCAACGAGTTCCGAACCAATTCCGGCGTCTTTCAGCCAGAATGGATCGAAGCCTGTCGCGAAACCCTTGAAGCTGCATCCGCTCGCGTTCGTCCCGGCACGAAACTCGGCAGCGGTTCCACTATCAGCAAAATGGGCACCTGGGGCGATGAACAACCCGCTCAAAATACTCAGGAAGCCATCGACCGAATCTCAAGAGACCTGGAAGCCTTCGTGGCTGCCGAGAAAATTGATCACCTGATCGTTCTCAGCGTCTCCAGCACAGAACCGGTCTTCCCGCTCAGCGATGTTCACCAGACTTGGGCCGCTCTCGAAGCCGCCTTGCCTACCGGCGGGCCTGAACTGCTGCCGTCCAGCTCGCTCTATGCCATCGCCGCCGTTCGGGCTGGCCACTCCTATGTCAACTTCACCCCAAGTCTCGGCGCCAGCATGCCCGCCGTGGAAGAACTGGCCGACAAAACCGGCAGCCTTCTAGCAGGCAAAGACGGCAAGACCGGCGAGACCTTGATGAAGACCGTGCTGGCCCCGATGTTCGCCCAGCGCAACCTGAAGGTCCAATCCTGGGTCGGCCACAACATCTTCGGCAACCGAGACGGCGTGGTGCTCGACGATCCCGTGAACAAGGCCGCCAAGGTCAACACCAAAGACTGGGTCACCACTCAGATTCTCGGCTATAAGCCAAATACGCTGGTGACCATCGAGTATATCCCCGACATGGGCGACTGGAAAACGGCCTGGGATCACATCCACTTCCAAGG
>CAMCFM010000508.1 GCA_945874095.1 Candidatus Kuenenia stuttgartensis | reverse complement strand
CAGTTTGTCATCATCGTATCGGCATCAATCAATGGATTGAATGTCATCGTATACGAAGGTCCAATCACGCTATCGCTTTTGGATGGAGCTGAGAAGGAAGCAGAGCCTTTGGATCGTTCAGAGAACATGACCGTATTGCTCGTACCATCCGTCACAGCACCGATCCCGATCCCTGGACCGTAGGTGAAAACACCGTTGTCCGAACCACTCTTTTGAGTGTTATCGCCACGCAGGCCACCACCAGCGTAAGGCGTGCTGCCGCCGAAATTGGCCCGGTAGTTATTCTCCCCACCTGGTCCACCACCTTGCCCGAAAGCATCAGATGGGCAGAGGAATGTGCTGGAAGTCAACGTGTATGAGGTGTAATTCACCGAAACAACTGCACCGGTCGAGTTTTGCAGCTGCCCCAGATTCACACCGGAAAAGTTCATCGCATTGTAGGCTGCAGTCTGTTCCATGTAGTTCAGGATCTGACAGTGTACAGAATAAAAACCTGACCAATTGCCCGACACATTAGGCAGGTTTCCCGTGCCATAACTGGTTAAAGTCAGCCTTGGCACTCCCGCAATGATCACATCAGGAAACATTCTTCCAGGTGCAAATGTATTGTGGGTCGAGTGATAGTTATGCAGGGCCAGCCCAATCTGCTTCATATTATTGACGCACTGGGTACGGCGAGCCGCTTCACGAGCTGATTGCACAGCCGGCAGCAGCAGAGAAATTAACACGGCAATGATTGCAATCACAACCAGCAACTCAATCAGAGTGAAGCCTTTTCGATCGGCTTGAATCTTCCGCATGGAGAGGTCCCGTTGGTTTGAAGATCGGCCAGAATTCGACAATTCATTGTCAATCCAAAGCCAGAGATAAACCCGATTCAGATCCATTGAATGTAATTGTAGGCGATTCGAACCCCGCACTCATGAAGTTTTCGTGAAGACGAAAAATTTAGACGGAGATTCACGGATTCATACCAGCATTCTTAACAAAGCGAATTCCATACCAAAATGACTGATTTTGCAAAACACCTCTTTTTTTTGGCGGGCTATGGATTATGCTGAATAGACAAATCTGCCTGAATCGCTTGCGGAATCCTCTCACTGATGAGCCAAAACATTGCAAACTGATATGTCCAGCATCATGAATGGTGACCTGCGAATCCGCTCCGTGAACTCACATCCTGTTCATCTGGACGGTAAATGTGTACTCTATTGGATGCAAAGAACTCAGAGAGGTCGAGAAAACGCGGCCCTGAATCACGCAATTGACCAAGCCAATCAATTAAAACTGCCAGTCATCTGCGCGTTCAGCCTTTACGATCAATTCCCCAATGCCGAACGACGTCACTTCAGGTTCATGATCCAGGGCCTCATCGACGCCTCCCGCGAACTTTCTGAAAAGAATGTCCCGTTTATCATCCGATTCGGGCATCCCCCCCAAGTGATCAACCAACTCGTCACAGAACTTCAGCCAGCACTGATTGTCAGCGATGAAAACCCTTTAAAGATCCCGACTTTATGGCGTGATTCCCTGGCACAGGAATTGAAGGTTGCCTTCCAACTGGTCGACGCCGATGTGGTCATCCCTTCCAGACATTTCGTCAAAGAGGAATATGCTGCCCGAACCATCAGACCAAAAATCCACAAAGTTCTGGCTAGCTACTTAAAGCCTGTGCCAAATCCAAAGGCAAACCATGCATGCAATGAAGGCACAACCCCGACTGGCGAACCTCTGGATGAAACCCACCTGATGAGCTTGCTGAAAGTGGCAGGGGCATCTGAGATACCTGCATACAAAGGTGGCTCTGTCGAAGCTCATAAACGACTTAAACTCTTTATCACTAAAAGACTTTCCCGCTACAGTACGGAACGCAACGAACCCAGTCCCTACATGACAAGCGAGCTTTCTGCCCACCTGCACTTTGGCAATATTGATCCGATCCACGTGGTTTTGAATGTGCTCGAAAGCGGTGGTCCTCAAAGCTCAATCGATTCCTACATTGAAGAGTTTATCGTAAGACGCGAACTGGCCATCAATTATTGCCTGTTTAATCCAAATTACGACTCCTTGAAAGGATGCCCTGACTGGGCTCTGAAAACTCTTGCAAAACACAAGGACGATCCGCGAACCTTTTTGTACACTTTTGAACAATTAGAACGTGGCGAGTCGCACGACCCTCTCTGGAACGCCTCCCAGAAAGAAATGGTTCTCACCGGCCGTATGCACAACTACATGCGCATGTATTGGGCAAAAAAAATCCTCGAATGGTCGCCCGACGCTGAAACTGCTTTTGAAACCACTCTGAAACTCAACGATCGCTGGGAAATGGACGGCCGGGACGCCAACGGATATACCGGTGTTGCCTGGGCCATCGGTGGGAAACACGACCGCCCATGGGGTGAACGTGCCATTTTTGGAATGGTCCGGTTCATGAGTTACGAAAGTACCCGCAAAAAGTTCGACTCCCAAGGCTATATCGACTGGGTCGCCAAAATTGAAAAAGGCACCATCAAACGCGATTGATTGAATCCACAAGTCTTTTAAATTCATGTTGTTCAGTCAACAACTTGTGTATATCGGCCACCCTGTGGGAAAACGTGACCCGGGTGTTAGCATATCTAGTCTGGGGTGTTTGCGGGCCTGATCAACCATGATTGTATCGTCTCAGAGTAAAAACCCAGTTTCAGAACGAAAGGAGTATAAACATCCCAATGGTCAAGACCTGTGTTGGATTACATAAAATTTCTCCGGCCCCATATTTTTTCTTAACGCCCAACGACTGTCCATGATAGGTTAATTAGGCAAGCTGCTGCTTGAACATCGTTCGTGTTCGCGCCCAACAATCACAGTAATCCATGCCCCCTTAATCTGGAGACTATCTAATATGTGGCTGAAATCATCGTCGCACTACAAAGTGCCTATCGCTATGATCATCTCATCTCTCGTCGCCATCGGCTTTTTGGGATATTCCAGAGCAGGTGATGTCGGCGCCCAGTTCCTGATCCAAGCCGCCGTAACTCAATCCCTGATGCAATTGCCAGTCGGCTTGCTCATCATTTTTATCGCAGGCAAACTCTTCGCATTCGATTTCGGTACATTTGGAACCGTTTCACTCAAGGTTCTTGCCATTTCATTCTTTGAAGAGGCTGTGATTATGGCTCTGGGCCTACTCGCAGGTATCCCCCCGGCAACCCCGATTTCGGCTGCAATTTCGTTCGTCATTTTCCTCTTTCTAATCATGATTCTGTTCGAAACCACTGGAGCAGAAACATGGATTGTGGCCGGAGTGGCGCTGGCCATTTCATACGGAATCAGCCACTA
>CAMCFM010000507.1 GCA_945874095.1 Candidatus Kuenenia stuttgartensis | reverse complement strand
GGATACAGGTCCCAAAGCCATAAGTGGATTCGTTGTCGCTCTGAACGCCCTCAGCCTTGAACACCAAAGATCTGGAATACGCAAATGCCTAGTCTTCAGACGGCGCGTTGCCGTTTGGCTCAGGCTATGCAAAAGACCATCAGAAAGGGTCTGGCCATGTCCTGCAGCAAAACTGACCGAGATAGCGGAATGGGACGTCCATCCGGGAGTGTTTCAAATGATCTCACGAGGACTCTAAGCAGCAAAGAACTTGCCCGCTTGATCACAGTTGGCATGATCGAAATCCCAAAGGATCTCCATCCAGAAGAATTTCGAGAGCTGCTTATTGAACTCAGGCGATTGCGCCAAGAGAGATTCATCCGACTCATCGCAGAGTCGATCGCCCGTGATATTCAGTCCCAGAAGCATAGTACCCAATAGACCGGTATGGAGTATCAATACCATGTTTAATCGAGCATTTGATCACAACAAACCTCTCCGAGCTGTCATTTATGCACGAATGAGCTCTGAAAAGCAGAATAAGCGGAGTCCGGAGCAGCAGATATTCGAAATAAATCAGCGGATAGCCATGCTGAGGTATCCGTGGACCGTTGTCAAAACCTATACTGATATCGCTGTGAGCGGTCGTTGTTTCCGCAAACGTCGCGAATTTCAGCAAATGCTGAATGATATTCGGACAAAACGCATTTCTGTGGACTTGATCATCGTTGATACCTTTGAAAGGCTTGGCCGAACGGATGATCTGGCTACCCTGAGAAAAGAGTTTCGGGAGCGACACGGAGTTCTGATTCTGACGGCAGATTCAAACTTTGCGGATCCGACAACCCCGCAAGGCCAGGCTTACAATTCGTTTGAAGCGATGCGAGCCACCGAAGAGAATCGCATTAAATGCCATCAGGTTTTACGGGGCAAGCGTGATCTTGTGCGTCGTGGATATTGGCCTGGAGGCCCTCCGCCTTTCGGTTATGGGCTGGTCAGTTGCCTCGCAGAAAATCAGGGAAGAAAGTCGATCGAAGGTTCCAAACTTGAGATCGTTCCTGAGCAGGCGGATATCATTAAGAAACTATTCGAACGTGCACTCGAGACAGGTCATGGCTGTTCGAGGTTGGCGAGGTTTCTGAATCAACATCCCGAAATTCCGGAATCGTATAAACCATTTAACGAACCGACCGTCAGATACTGGCTTAATCAGTCGATCTACTACGGCGAAATCCGGTGGGAGCAGAAGACGACAGATCTCATTAATGATGCAAGGGTCATTGAAAGGAATCCTGAAGAGAAATGGGTTCGATACCCAGGTTTCTGCGATCCTATCATTTCAAAGGAGGTCAGCGATCAGGTGAGGGCGCTCCGGTTGCGGCGTAAGAGAATTCAAGTGCCAGATGATTCAGCCACTCCAGAGAAGCAGATAAAACCTTTGGCTGGCGGTGTTTCACTGACTTATCCACTCTCTGGTCTGGTTGTCTGCGGTGAATGCCGGTCAGCACTACGACCAATCCCATCAGGCCGAAAAAGCCGTGATGGGAAATCGTATATGTATTATGCATGTCCCATGGCCATTACCAGTCAGTCCTGTTGCAATAAACGACATTTGCCAGAACGATGGCTTTGGAAAATTGTGATTGGAAAGCTGATGACACGGATTCTGGATCTGGAAGGAATTCAAATTCCGGAAGATTCAGATGAAATCACCAATGCACCGGAAAATTCGATCCACTTTATCCAGAAGGCGATACAAGACTCGGAATTGAATTTTGAGAGCGTTTGTTCCAAACCCTGGTTTCAAGAACTGACGCGACTGGTCAATGCGGAATTGAGCAGGATGAATTTGAATCGTGACTCCAATGAATCATTATTGGACGATGAGCAAAAAGAACTCAGGACACGCCTTCAAGGATGGACTATATCCCTTTCAAATCCGGAACTTCCGACAGAAGCCCGGCAATTGATCGAGACAGGTATAGGGCCTGTTTCCAAAAGGATTGAAGAGATCGATCGAATTCGAAAAGAGAAGGAGTTTCGTCTGTCTCAAATGAAGTCGGTTGTCGATCCGGAAGCTTTGATTGAGCGTCTCGAGAGATTATGGGCCGTACTGGCTCAATATAATCCTTCGAGGATAAACGTCGAGCTTTCACTGCATATTGATAAAATCGAATGGTTTGGAACCGGGAAAGCAAAGTTAAGACTTTGCAAGCTCGGATTGACTCCAGACGCGATAGATCTATTTCAAATGAATTTGATCGAACATAAGTCAGACTTGGAGATAAACACACAGGTTTGTACCGTTAAACCTCGGCGACGGTCACTCCGAATGATCCATACTGGTGAAAGTCCGAGCGAGGAGTTGCATTCACTGGTGTCATGGTCAACTGATCCAGGTCGGTTTGATGACCTCCATCCAGACTTTTTTGAAGAGCACGAATTCCAATTGCCTGAACCAATCTATTGGTTTCAGAAGCATGCAATTGAAATTTTGAATAAACGAAAAGAAGGGATGAGCCATGCCGATCTTGCTGCCTGTTTTGGATGTTCCTTAGTCACGATCAGGAAAGCCTTGAACTATGCCCTTGCATTGGATCCGGATCAGCAAAGATTCAGGAAAAAACATCCGAGAAGGCGATGGCATGAAGATCATGTCAATGAAATTGTAGCCTTGGTCATTCAAAACCACAAAATACCCAGCATTGCAAAACAACTGGGGAAAAGCGAGCCAACCATCAAGAAAGGGATTCAGTTCGCAAGTGAGTGCGGTCTCTTATAGTCTGATATCACTCGCCCAATTCAGTTGTCAACTGTATGTCAACATCGAGGCATGAAGTGGGCGGGAGCAACGCGACTGAAACCCAATAAACCTGAGAGATTGGGGCCGCTCCTCTGAGCGGTCCCTCTCTAAACCCTTTTTTTAGATGTCAGACAACTCTCGATCCAGCGAATGAACATCTGTGCCGAATCAAGTCAGCGTTTGTGTACAAAAATACACACATCAGCAACATGGCCAGCAATGTTTGTCGAGATGGCACATAGAGTCTTCATTTCAAGGCAACCTCGGGCACCCAACATCAAAAACCGTGGATTTTTCTCGACTCCACCAGTTCAAGGCCAAAGGAGACATTTCACCCCAACCATAACCATTTATATACAAGAGAGATATGGATTAGAAAGCAAGTTCGTATTCTTGTTAGTATATGGTCGTATACATCATAAAAAACGAACTGGCCTTCTCATTAAATTTGCCTGATGCCCGAACAGAATCCCATGGAGGGAAGGGCCGGCCATGCTGCCATTGGGTATAGCGAGATCCGTCAATCAGGCCAGCATTGGCTGGCCAATA
>CAMCFM010000506.1 GCA_945874095.1 Candidatus Kuenenia stuttgartensis | reverse complement strand
ATGGAGAAAGAACCGAATCAGATCTTGTTCACCCTCCTGCAAGAACCGATGGTGCATATCGAAGTTGTTGATGGGCTGATATCGGCTGAACTTCGGATGCTCATCGACCGCGAGTTGGAACTGTTGACGCCGGTTTCACGTGAGATATTTCAATTGCACTATGTAGAAGGGCTAAAATTCTGTGAAATAGCCGGCCGATTGAACAAAAGTCAATCCTCGGTACGTTCAGTCCACCACAGACTTCTGGAAGAATTGCAACGGAAGATGGCGAAGCATATCAAATGAATCCATTTAATGACAAAGATGAAGAACTGTCGGAAGACCTTCAGCCGATGGATGATTTACTCAAGTCGCTTTTCAGAATGCAGTCTCCGCGGAGCCCTTCGAATGACTTTCGTTTGAGTCCGGGCATCGATTTGGATCAAGGCGATGAGCCTGTTGAAAGCGACCCGCTGAAAAGCCTCGGCCGGCGTTTCGGGCCTTTTGAAATTAGGCGATTGTTGGGCATTGGCAGTTATGGCGTGGTTTATCAAGCGCTGAATATTGAAAAAGGTGGCGAAGTTGCACTGAAACTGCCTCGATCCGACCTGTCATTTTCAGAATCTACGTATCGAAGATTTAAGCGTGAGCCACGATTTTTAAATAAGCTGGATCATCCTTCGATTGTCGCTCTGGTCGAGACAGGGATGATCGGGCATACCTTTTATATCGCGACCGAGTATCAGCCAGGCTGCGATTTAAAAGTCTGGATGGACCACCACAGGACAGACATTTCTGAACAACTTGTGGTGGAATGGGGCTTGCAATTGTCCGACGCGCTTGAGCACGCCAATGTCAATGGAGTGGTACATCGCGACTTGAAGCCAAGCAATATCATCATCGTGGAAAACCCGACGTTGGATGGGCTGGAATTGAGCATCGCAGACCGCTACAGACCCAAAATTACAGATTTCGGCCTGGCATTTTCGATGCAGGAGCCAATGTTGGGCTCAACCGCCACTGGAGCGATTGTCGGCACACTGGGCTATATGCCTCCAGAGCAGGTGATGTCGGGCAATAACCGGGCCGACATTCGCGGCGACATTTACGCTATGGGCATTATTCTCGCGGAACTGGCTCTCGGCAGGCCCATACGCAAGCAAGACAACATTATCGATTATATCGTGAATTTCAATCAGAACGAAGAGACCGTGAGCTTGAAGCCGATCAGGCAACTGGTCAGGCCCGATCTTTATGCAATTCTTAAGAAATGCATTCACGTCAACCCGGCGCGAAGGTATCAACGGCCGGGAGAACTTCACGCCGACTTGCTTCGGCTCAAGAAAGGGCTTCCGCTGGATTTGCAGCGATCGAACTCACGCGAAAATATTCAGCGGATGGTGAGAAAAAATCCGATTTTGTCGATATCGGTCGTTTTGTCATTTTTGTTCCTGACGATCTTCTCGATCAGCCAGTATTTCAACCAAAAGCGGCTTGGTCGGTCGTTTGAGCGTGTTGAGCAGGCCAACACGGTGATTTTAAAACAGAACAGCGAAATGACCCTGGCCAACAGAGCTTTGAACGAAAGCCAGCAGTCGTTGCGGCGAACGGCCTATAATTCCGCCTTGCGTCTTGGTTATAGTGAAATGCGAGACGGGCGGTTAGAGTCGGTTCACGATCTGTTGGACGAGAAGTTACGGATCGATTCCGGAGGCGAGCCAGGGCTGAACGAATTTGGCTGGCGGTATTTGAATCATTTGGCGAGTGGGCAATACCGTTCGCACATGTTTCGTGACTTCGACTTTTATTTGCCTGGTTCCGATACGAAAAAGCTTGGTCAACTGTATCAGAATTATATCACATTTCTCGACTCCAACCGTCAAGTTTATGGACACCCCCATTTTTTTGGAAATGGTCTTGGATTCGATAATGAAACTACCCACGTTCAGTTTAAAGATCATTTCAGAATCGTTTATCAGACTTATAATGAACCTGGAAAGTGGCTTTATCTGGACGGCCAAAAGAGTGAAACACTGGTAGAGGCGGGCAAGTTTGATGAAGTGCTCTTCAGCCCTGACGCCGACCGGTTTTATTATTTCACCAACCGCGACTCGGCTGATCAATCTGGAAACGGATCGGTTGAGGTTCGCAAATCTGCAAATCGGACATCGTATTATTTTAATGGCTTCCGGCAACCGGTGCTTACTGGAGATGGGAATATTGTGGCGGGGTTGTGCCGATTGAAACCCGGGTCGGGCAAAATGTCTTACGTGATATACGATGCAAAGAGTGAAAAGTTGGTGGAGACAGGCTTGGAAGTGGCCGACGGCGACCATTTGATGCGTTATGATTTGCGGCCTGAGCTGAGCCAAACCGGAAGGTTGGCCGGTTTCAAGACGACGGCGAACGATGGAATTTTCATTTTTGACCTGGCCGCCGGCCGTCTTCAGAATATTCCATGGCAACAGCCTCAGCCGGGCGAATTCTGTACATCGCTGGGTATTGATGAAGAACGTGGTCTGGTTGTGGCAGGCGATTATTCAGGCCGTTTGCAGCTTTGGAAAATTGGCGAAAAAAAGCCTCTGGCCGAATTCCCACAACCTATGGTGATAATAACTAAAGTTGGTTTTCTGCCGAGTGGCCAGATTTTTTTTCTCAAACAATTCACAGAACGGATCTGGATCTGGGACCCGTTTGAATCTCGGAGAGAGCCAATTCAGCTGGATCATACAGATGAAGTCTGGTTATTGGAATTCGACCAGTCGGGACGATTTCTGGTATCAGGCGGCGATGATGGAAAAGTGATACTTTGGAATATGAAGACCAATCAGGGCCGGGTGATTGGAACAGCCGAGTCGCTGGTGACCAAGGGGCGGTTTTCGCCGGATGAAACGCTTTTCGCGGCGTGCGATTATTCCGGCTTTGTGAGGGTCTGGGAGACGAAGCAGTGGAAACTTATCAAGACGGTGCAGGTGAACCGCGAGAGGTTGAGGTCTTTGGCCTGGGGGCCGGGTAACGAATTTCTGGTTTGTGTCGGTAAAGGCCGTGATATCATGGAATTCCGCCTTAAGGACGACTCCATTCGGAGATATACGCTTGATTTGGATGCGAAGGATGTGGTTTATTCAAAAGCATCCGCTGAGTTTCTGGTCGGTTGCCAGAGTTCCAGCCAAAAGCTGATTTTTATACAATTTCCTGGTGGAAAGGTTGTGTCGAGCTTGGATACCGGTCGTTCGCCAACGCGATTCGCGGTTGATCCGATATCGCAACGTATTATTGTGGGTTTTAAGGAAGGCGGCTTCGGGCTGGTTTCATTAAAAGATCATAAAATTGAACGGTATGTGGGCACAGGGCAGTCGGATGGCGAGGTT
>CAMCFM010000505.1 GCA_945874095.1 Candidatus Kuenenia stuttgartensis | reverse complement strand
TTGTTGTAAACCTCAGCTTCAAGATCACCGAGAGGCATTCCGTGTTCCTTGAGGAACCGAAGGAGATGCTCGCGAGGAATCCGCCGGTCTTGGGAACCAGGGATTCTGTATCCGCGTAAACGTCCTGAATCAAACCACTTACTGACAGTTCTTGGAGCCACCTTGCAAATCTTGGCGACTTGGCCGGTGGTGTAAACCTTTTTCATATCGAGGACTCCACTCGCTTCCTTGGTTGTGCGAGACCTCGGAGGTTGAGTCACCAACCATCCGTTATGGCCCGACGTGTCTTAAACAAGCCTCCACCAGCCGGGCTTCGGGAATCCAATCCCTGGCACCATCGGCGACGACCTGTCCCAATTCCTCCCTTTTTTTCAACATTCAAGAACGATCTTTCGAACGTTCCTGACTGCGAGAATCAGTCCTGACCAGAAAGTCAAAACCGATTCGGGAGATGTCCTTGCTCAAGGGACGGGTTTGGCCGGTTCCGACCACTCCAAGGGTTCTGGCATTCATCCTTGTCGTAGAGAACCTAACCTTCACAACTAATTTTCGATCAGGACGCCTCACAACTTTAATACCGAATAGGCGAAAATTGGTAATTGGGGTGATTTGGTAAAATAGGGGTTCTGATTGAGGCTGTGACGATTCTCAGATATAGACAACAAAAAACGGCCGCCTTCAATTGAAGCCGAGCCGTCAGAGTGTTGTAATATCTTAATCTAAAAGCGATTAAGTGCTTATTTCTCAGGCGATGGAACGCGTGGAGGAGAGGGCGTTCGGTTTAAAAATGGGATATATGGGCGAAGTTGCTTGTACGGAGGTTTTTCTGGAATAGTTTTCGAAGCGTTCGCTTTCTGATCCGAATTCGGGTCAGGTGTCGATTCTTCAGGTTTTCCAAAAATTCGGAGCTTAGGAAGTTTCATGGCCCGTCGAGGGCCTTTTTCCACAGCCTCTTCGACCTCCTCAGCCGACGCTTGTCCGACAGCGCTGTCCTTCTTCGGCTTGTCGCTGATCTTCCTACCTGCGATCTGGGCCTGAGAATAGCTTGGCATCGTTCCAGGTCGGGCATCGGCCACCAACTGGCCTTGCAGGTTATGCTGCTTCCTGGCGCTTTCCAGAAGTCCGACAATCTCCGGATACGTCGCACCCAGATTGGCCATCTCGCGAACGATGTCTTTCATCTCAAGAGACGAAACCACTTTGGTATCCTTGTCGAGCGAGTTGCGGGTGATGCGCGAAATCTCGAGCTTCTCGTCGTTCTCAGAGGCGTTCAGAATGATCGTCCCACCACCGCCCAGAACGATCGGTGTTTCGAGCTTCTGGCCAGCTCCAAACAGTACGATCTCAGCCCTGTTGGCTCGAGTGTAGTGCACCAGAGGAGGGCCATCGCAATCGACCACAAAGAGTTGGAACGGGTCTTCCATCTGCGAGCCGCGCCGTCTGCGAGCTTGGACATCCACGATCGCAGCCGCCATGTTCTCAGGGGCCTCGTCCGATTTTCGATCCTTCATCACCTGGGTTCTGCCCAGATATGGATTGTCAGGATCCGCAGTTCTCAGGGCAGAGAACGAGCCATAACGAATCACAGGATCATCAGATCCCATCAGGCCCCTCAGCGCCACCATCGCAGCAGGCTGGTCAGCCGCAGCCAGTGCGGCCAGGGCGAAAGCGCGGAATTCAGGAGTCTTGAGAGCGACCTGCTTCAAGGTCTCAATTCCTGACTCTTTCTGGAGATAGGCCAATGCCTCAGCGGCAAAGAAACGGCTTTGATGATCCTTGCTGGTCAATCCTGATTCCAGCGCAAGAACCCCCGCCGGGCCCATTCCTTCGAGTCGAAGGGCAGCCACTCCAGCCGTTTTGGGATCTTTCAGCTCGTTGGCCCATTGGGCAATCCGCTCGGCTCTCAGAGCTTCACGATCAATGATTGGGAGCAGTTTCACGACCTGAAAAAATCGGGTCTGATTCTGGTGATAAACGTGAGGAACTTTCAGATCCAGATACTCGTCCGTTTTGGCTGTGGCCACTCCACGCGATTCAGGACCAATTTTCACCGCAAAACGACGGTTGATCACTTCCTGAATCATCGCCGATGATCGAATGCTTCGGTGCTTTTCCATCAAAGCCAGCCGATAAGGCACTTCTTTTTTGACCTTGGCGCCACCTAAAACCCGACCAGTGCGGGCATTATCCGGATTCTTCTCGTTCCCGGTCATGATCGGCCCAAAGGCATAAGCCAGTGGCGAACCTTCTTTGATATCCTTATCTGTGATCAATACTTCACGCAGGGTGGTACGCATCAGGTACCCACCTTGAAGACTTGTGGTCCCACTGTTTGGAGTCAGTTCGATAACAACGTCGAGCGGATCGCTGGGCGCGATACCAGCAGGAATGGTCGCTCGAACAATCACCAGCGAGGTGTTGGGCGAGGCTAGGATTTTAGAAGGAGTGTCGACACCTGCCTTACGCATCTGATCCAGCAGATTTTCTCGAAATGGGCCAGTCTCTGGGTCGGAACCGGTTCCATTAAGTCCAACAACGAGGCCGACTCCTTCGACCTTCTGGGTGCGTTGGGCGACGATCACAGCCCAGTCGCCAATCATGTCGGTGTGCTTGGGAGGTGCACTGACCATTTTGGGTGGTTCTTTATCTGCCCCTGCCAATAAAGCCACTCCGGCCATTGCGGCCAAGGCTTCACGCCGATTTGGTTCGATTTGTCGCAAGTGACCAGCCTCCATGCTTGACCAACCCTTCAGGACACATTTCAGGGAAACATCCTGTTTTCCTGTATCTGGGAAGAGTCGGTCGGAAGACCGCCCTGATAGAATGCGCCTACACCGTCGGAATATAAAAGTCTTTGTAAGGTTTTGTAAGATTTTGTCAAGTTAAGTTTTGTCGATCCTCAGGTGATTTTTTTGTATTTGGCTCAAGTTGGACACTCGAGTGGTTCCAGTCATCACTTAATGGGTTTGCATGAGAGGAGAGGCCACAGGTCACCCAATAATTATTGCAGGCGAATTCTTCGCAGAACGTAATAAATAAAAATAGGGCCGTAACTTGTTTTTCAGTAATGGTTTACTGGAAGTAGCCGGGCTGTCAGTCCGACAGCCCGGCTGCTTCGATCAATCGCTTTCCGAGAGTCGCTTGACTGACTCTCCACCGACCAACTCGTGCATCTCTTTCAAAATCGCGATCGCTTTGTCGCGATAGGCATAGCCGGCAATCTTCTCAGAGAGTTGTGTCTCCACTTCAGCAAGTTTTCCAGCGTTTAAGCCTGGGAACCAGTGGCCGCCGTTGCCCAGCAGGTTGTAGCGCATTCTGGCGTAATCGGTCAGGTCAAATGCCTTGAGCAGATTCCAGAGCCAGATCACGATCGGCAG
>CAMCFM010000504.1 GCA_945874095.1 Candidatus Kuenenia stuttgartensis | reverse complement strand
AGCTGGTGTGGCAGATACAAGCAAGCCGAATGTGATCCCTCCGATAAATCAAATCCGGGTCAGTGAAGGGACCACGATTGCATTAGTCATCGGCCCACGTAACGGCGAACATGGCTGCGACCTGACTGAAGTGGACTTGCATGTCAAAGAATCGGCTGGTGCAAAGCGATTGTGGAGTCTTTCTGGCGATGTCAGTCCGAATATTCATGCAGGTAATCCTCATGCGGATTCTCACGGTCATTCTGGTGTGTGGGCATTTGCACTGGAGCCGGCAAGCGAAAAGGTTGCGGATACTTTGGCAGTTGTGCCCCGTGGTTCTGCACTTGATCAGTGGATCAACGAATCAGATCCAACAAAACGAATGGAACTGGCGAACAAGGTTCAATCCCTGTTCACAGCCACAGCTCCCCCGGATAAATCGCCAGATGCCGAATTGAAATCACGCCTGATTTCATTGCAAGGCCCGATCTTCAGCAGATTGAATTTTGCAGCATTAGTCAATGAAGGAAAAAAAACAGGAAATACTGGTATTGAAATGAAGCTGGGTGAATCGAGAATATTTGAAATTCCTGCCGAATGGGCTGAAGGACGTACTTTTGTAGCAGATGCTACGGCTTTGGGGAACTGGCCATCTACGGCAGGGGCACAGGTTCAAATTGCACAGAATCAGTCAGGTCCGACGATTGGATTCTCACCGACTCGACCACTACTGATCTCTGGTTCGGGGATAGAAACATGGAAAAAGTCATTCGACAGTTTCCGTGCGATTTTACCGGCTGCCGTTTGCTATCCGCAAATTGTACCTGTGGATGAAGTGGTAACGGTCGCGCTTTATCATCGTGAGGATGACAACCTTTCACGATTGATGCTCAATGACCAGGAAAAAGCCTATCTGGACGACCTTTGGAATCAGCTTTGGTATATCAGCCAGGAGCCACTTAAGGTTGAGGTTGGCTACAAGCAATTCATGGAATATGTAACTCAGGACGGTGACGTCCGAATTTTTGAACCGCTTCGCAAGCCGATTAAAGAGCGAGCCAACAAGTTTCGAGCCCAGCTGAAAGATTCGGAATCGAGCCAGTGGGAATCGGTATTAAAAGTCGCTGACAGAGCGTATCGTCGTCCATTGAAACCCGATGAGAAAACGGGCCTGAAGCAGCTTTATGACAAGTTACGCTCGCAATCATTACCACACGATGAATCCTTGAGACTTGTTCTGACACGGGTCTTAATGTCATCCGCGTTCATGTATCACCTGGAACCGACAGCGGATCAAGCCCGGACGAGGCCACTCAACGACTGGGAACTGGCCTCAAGGCTGAGTTATTTCCTATGGTCGACGATGCCAGATGATGAGCTTCGGAAAGTAGCAGACAAGGGCGAACTGCACGATCCTGAAATATTGAGAAAACAAACCTTGAGAATGTTGGCCGATCCTAAGATAAGGGCACTTTCAACGGAATTTGCATGTCAGTGGTTACATTTGAAGGACTTTAATACGCATAACGAGAAGAGTGAGAAAATCTTCCCTGAATTTGCGGATCTTAGAGGGCCATTGTACGAAGAAGTCGTACTTTACTTCATGGACCTCTTCCAGCAAAATCGTCCTGTTGCGAATATTCTAGACAGTGACCAGACATTCCTGAACGAACGTCTGGCGAAGTTCTACGGTCTCGATTCCATTAAAGGAGATCGCTGGCAGGCCACCCAGGGGATGAAATTGGCTGGTCGAGGCGGTCTGCTCGGATTTGGGGCGTTGACGGCGAAACAATCAGGAGCATCGCGTACCAGCCCAATTCTGCGAGGAAACTGGCTCCTGGAAACCCTTTTGGGTGAGAAGTTGCCCAAGCCACCTAAAAACGTACCACAGTTGCCTGAAAGTGAGTTGGATACGGATGGGCTGACGGTGCGTCAGATAACCGAAAAGCATCGTGCTGATCCATCATGTGCCAAATGCCATGATAGGATCGACCCATTTGGGATGGCTCTTGAAGCATTTGACCCGATTGGTCGACGTCGGTCAGCTGATTTGGGGGGCAGGCCAGTGGACACGTCGGTGGAGTTGAAGGACGGTACTAAATTCAAGGATATCGATGGCCTTCGCAACTATTTGCTCACAACCAAGAAGGCTGAGTTCACACGTCAATTTCATCGAAAACTGCTGGGCTATGCTCTGGGACGATCGGTACGGGTTTCGGACGATCCGTTGATCGATGAAATGCAAGCGAAAATCACAGACAAACCATTGACCGGCGTTCAGGATTCGATTATTTCGGTCATCCTGAGCCCACAATTCCGCAATCAACGCGGCTTAAATGCCGATTACCAGGCTGAGTGAGATTCCATTAGAGCTCGAATCAAGGAGTTTTTGAATCATGAGTCAATCGAAGATGGTACTGAATCGGCGTGCGTTTGTCAGAGGCGTGGGCGTGACAATGTCACTGCCGTGGATGGAGTCTGTAAAATTAAAGGCTGCTGATTCTTCAAGCAAGTCAGCCAATAATGAGCCACCTGTTCGATTTGCATGTCTTTTTTCAGGCAATGGATTTCACAGCAAGGAGTGGTGGGCCAAGGGCGAAGGTGCCCAGATGCAACTTGGCAAGGTGCTTGAACCACTTGCTCCCCATAAATCAAAGCTGACTTTAATTAAAGGTCTATATAATGCAGAGGCTTTAAAGGGGAATATTCACAGCTCACAAACGGGCAATATACTTTCTGGAGCGCCTTTGGCATCGGGTGGAGCGATCAAATCAGGTACAAGTATTGACCAGTTCCTGGCCCAGAGGGTTGGTCGTCAGACACGGGTGCCGAGCCTGGTTCTGGGCTGTGAGCCATCGATGGCATCGGTCCACAAAAATTATTCGATGCTTTACAGTTCTCATATTTCATGGAGTTCACCGACCACCCCGACGCCTCTTGAAGTTTATCCAGCACTGGCATTTGACAGGCTATTCAAAGACAATTCGTCGGCTACAGATGCGAGCGTTCTGGACGCTGTGCTTGGCGAGGCGAAGTCTCTGCGTGGAAAGATCAGTCATAATGATCAATTGAAACTCGACGAATATTTAAATTCTGTTCGGGAAGTGGAACAGCGCATCGAGCAGGCGGGCAAGCGTGAAGAGTTGCAGGGCTGGAGGCCGACTCTGGACAAGCCCAACAAGCCCCGGCCCAAGGACGGAGTTCCTCAGGACATTGCCGAACATATGCGTTTGATGTGCGATATTCTGGTACTGGGTTTCCAGACGGATACGACCCGATTCAGCACTTTGAAGCTGAATAATGACCACTCTTCATTGCGATTCTCAAACCTGGGGATCGATTATATGATCCACCACCTGCTTTCGCACACGGATGGAGCGGACTGGCTCCGTGTAAATCAGTTCTTTGTGGAGCAGGTTGCATATATTGCAACGCG
>CAMCFM010000503.1 GCA_945874095.1 Candidatus Kuenenia stuttgartensis | reverse complement strand
CGGAAGAGACGAAGGGGGCGGTCAAACTGGGTGCCTGAATATCGAAACGGGCGTCCCAGAACGACGGATCGAATCGGAACGCGGTAGCCGCTATGGGGTCTGAACGGTTCGTTGATCACGCGTCTGATTTCACGAGCCAGTTCCGGGGTGGGTCGTTCGTCGGCATCCACAGCCAGAACCCATTCACTGGTTGCAAGTTCGAGCGCTGCGTTTCGCTGGTTGGCGAAATCGTCGAAGGTGCGCACAGCGACCATATCGGCCCCACGTCGGGCAATTTCTTCAGTCTGATCCTCACTGGCTTTATCCACCACCACGATCACTTCATTGGCCCAACTGACGGTATGCAGGCAGGAGGGAAGGTTGTGGGCCTCGTTTTTGGCAAGGATCAGTACGGAAATTGTGGGTTCATCGCGCGCATTCATTCTGCGGTTCTCCGAACAAATGCAATCATCATATAACGAACATTCCGCGCAGGGAAGCGTGAGGCATTTAATCGAATCTTATGGGCTTTGAATCGCATGACTGCTGCCTCTCTACCGAATTCAGAATTCTGGAGTTTGAATCGCTCAGGAACGATTTACCAGGAAAATCGCTGAAAGAAATCTTCCTGACGCCTTTTATGTTCGGGTAAGGGTAGATTCGGGCCCCAGGCTGGCGATTTTTTCAAGGATTTTTTGCGAGCGATTCCCAGTGCTTCGCCAAGTGCCTTGACCAGTTCGCCCTTGCGAAACATGGTGCTGTGGACCAACCTCGGCCCAAGCCAAAGGAAATGACGGGCTAACCGAACACCTCTGATATTGCGCCAGGTGAAGATCAAGGTGTTTCGCAAAGCGAGTCGATCGCAGACCTTGCGGCCGAATGCGGGCTCGAAGCTGGCAAAGCCCTTGTGCCACGCCTTTGAGGACGGGACATAGAGCCCCTTCCATCCACGGAGCCAGCCCCTGAAGCCGAGGTCAAGATCTTCGAGCCTGCCGGGGAAATAGATTGGGTCATATCCGCCAAGGTCAAGAAATTTCAGGCGATCGACAGCCAGGACAGGACCGGCGGACGCTGTCAAATCTGCCCTGTGTATCTCACTTTCGTGGCCGGGGGTTCGGCAAAGGCCTTGGATCAGGCCAAATCGGTCGCGCACTCGTGTACGCATGCCTTCATAGGTGTGGTCATCGAAACCGAGGCAAAACGGAGCTGAGAAGAGAGCGTCGGACCGGCTTTCGAGTGCGTCGACGAGTGGATCAATGGAGTCTTGATCTAGCTTCACATCGTTGTTCAGGAGGATGCAGTAAGGCGTATCCAACTCTCTCAGAACATGATTAAAGCTGACCAGGCCACGATTTGGCTCATGGATACAACGGATGTCAGGCCAGTTCTGAGCCAGCCAGTCCCGGGAATCGTCGGTAGAATCATTGTCGATGACCATGACCGGACAATCGCCATGGGCAGCCTGAGCCGCCTTGACGATGGATGGCAAACAGGCTTCCAGTAAAGCCTTGCCGTTAAAGTTGAGCACAAGGACCACCGCCCTGGGAGTGCTCATGGGGAATCCTCCTTGATGACCCGTGACCGATTCGCCAGATATGACCAGTTGGATGATCTTGTACGTCAATCCCTCGATTTGGTCAAGTCGGAGTTCAGGCAAGACTGGTTCGAACGGCTTTTAGGCGGCGGTTCAAGAAATTGAGCGTTCGCTAGTTGTCATTTGGGCAATGTGGGCAACCTATTGGGTTTCGAGATATGTGCACCGCGTTTTCGTAAATCTGGTTCACCAGCCAAACTTAACCCCAACGAGAGCTTAATCAAGGGGGTATTTGTTTTGAGGACTTCGCGTTGTCAAACTCTCCCATGAGTTACGTCTTGGAAATTGACCACGGAATGCTCTATTGATCTCACGAGTTTTGAACATTTGGTCGGTGTTACGATTCAAGCTGGATTTCCCAGGCGTCCAGTTGCGAACGGCCATTCAGCAGCCTTATATGCAAGCGAGTTGAGGAAAGGCGTTGGAATTTCAGTGCCGCCCTCGCTTTTGCTTTGAAGCAAAGCTGCGAGAATTCCGGTGGTAATCTCTGTGCGTTCGGCAGGATATGGAGAACGACCCGTTTTGATGAGGTGCTCTATTCCTTTTGTGAGATATCCAAAATGGCCAAAGTTTTCTTTGTCTTCAAGCTCAAATACGGTCGATTGTATTTCGCCAGTCCCGCTTTCAATGGATGTGCCCCAAACCTGGCCCTCACTGGTAAACATTCCGACATGAGCGATCAAACCGTCGGTGTAGCGTATTTCCCAGAGTTCATCTGCCGATTTACCATTCGGATTTCGACTGTGCTGAGGTCTGGATTGATACTGTTTTTCAAATGCTTGCCAAAGGTCCTTTGGAAACTCAGGATGCTTCCAGGCTGATTCGCCAGAAGCCAGTGATCGAACGGATTTCACGCCGGTTTCGCCTCCTGTACGGCGTTCCACCTGGCATTGAAGCGTTTCCAAAGTATGAAATCCATAAGCGTCTAAATCGCTATAGCCTTGGGCAAAAGCCCGCTTTATCGACGTGTTCATGGGCCACGTCTGTTCTGGCAGACGCCACGCCACCGGCAGGCTTGAGCCAGCCATAAGAGGAATGCCCATGTGCTTATATGTTTGTATGACCCATTGAGTGAACAGAGGTTCATAGCTGAAATGCTTGTCGGAAAAAACAGGAACCACTCCGCCCAGTTTTCTGAACGATTCGGCCACTTCGTCTAAAAACCGGCGTCGTGGATAAAACTGCTGGCCTTTCAGGTTGCGAAAATAAGGCCCATGTTCGCCAATGACCAGCACTCCATCCACTGCAATTTTACGACCTCCGTTTGCAATCGCACTTTTAATATCCTTGTGCATTGCAATTTCATGCTTTTTCGCTTTGTCACGCGCAAAATCGTGCTCGGGGAAATGCTCCACATACATGGAAGCCAGTTCCATATCAAATGGATGCTTATGGCCCCAGGCAGCAGGGTCGCAAATTCGTGATAATATGACATCAGCATGGCTGTTCTTACGCCATTCCGTGATAATTGCAGCAATTTTCATTGTTGTTGTGATTCCTCTTCTTATGCGAATAATTCGTGGATTGGGTTGCCTTTTTCAATCACGTATGTCGGGCGACCGGATTTGTCTTCAAATGAAACGGATCGGCTGTCGATTCCAAGAAAATGATAGACTGTGGCAGCTACATCCTGAGGACTGATCGGGCGTTCCATCACATATTCCCCGCGTGGGCTTGATCGGCCAATCACCTGGCCCATATTCCAGGCTCCGGATGCAAATGTAACGGAAAAAGTGTTGCCCCAGTGGTCCCGTCCAGCGTCTTTATTCATCCGCGGAGTACGTCCAAATTCGCCCATGACCACGACCAATGTGGAGTCAAAAAGTCCACGTGCTTCGAGGTC
>CAMCFM010000502.1 GCA_945874095.1 Candidatus Kuenenia stuttgartensis | reverse complement strand
TGATCATCGACGGTCAGCTTGGCCCTGAGCAGATGGTGGATCTACCTGTTAATGAACCAGTTACGATCAATTTTACCCAGGTTTTTCGTGATCCTGGAGACCACGTGATCGAAGCCTCGATCGACGACGATCCTCTCTCTGCCGACGATCGCCGCAGGCTTGTCGTACCGGTTAAGGAAAAACTCCGTATTCTCCTGGTAGACGGCGACTTAAACCCGGAACCATTCGCTGCTGAAACGGATTATCTGGCCCAAGCTCTTTCGCCTGCCGAATCCGCCCAGGTAGATCCATCGAATGCAGTACCGGCATCAGCCGTAAAGTCTGATATTGGCTTGCCTCCGGTTGCCCTCGAAGTGATTCCGGAGAGTCGCCTGAACAGTGTCGAAATGGGCGTTTATGACGTTGTGGTCATGGCCAATGTTTCACAACCTTCAGACCCGGAAGCGGTTGCGCTTGACAAATATGTTCGTCAAGGCGGCGGGTTGGTCATCTTCACGGGCGATCGTGTGGTGGCTGAGGGCTGGAATAGTCGGTTGGCCATCCCTGAACGCGACCTCCTCCCTGCTTCGATTGGTGAGAGTCTGGGTGACTCTGGTAAAAAAACCGGGGCATTTCTGATCGACCCACTCGGATACCGTCATCCTCTCGTATCCGCTTATGAAGGAGCTGCCCCTTCTGTGGCATCCGGGTTGACACAGGTAGCCACGTTCCAATACCACAAGCTGAATCGTTCTGCCGACTCCACCAGCCGAGTCGCTCTGGCCTTCGATACAGGCGATCCAGCGGTGATTGAAGCCTCAAAAGGCCGCGGACGAGTGGTTTTGATCGGCACCTCTGCCGACTCCCATTGGACAACCTGGCCTCTGCACCCGAGCTATCCTGTTGTGATGGGTGAAATCGCCCTTCTGGCTGCTTCAGGACGCACCGGCGAGAAGAATTCGCTGGTCGGTCAGCCCATCGAGCAAGCCTATCCAGCCGCAGCCGGGGCTGCATCCGTCGCCCTTCGCACGCCTGACAAAGGCACTCGCGAACTGGCTCTTAAGCCTGAATCAGACTCCTCTTACCTACGGATTGACGGCACGGAGACCTCAGGTATTTTTGAAGCCGAGATTGGTCCGCCGATTTCTCGCCGTGACAAGTTCGCAGTGAACGTACCTGTCGTGGAGTCCGATCCAGCCAGGGTCGAACCAGCCGCTTTAAAAGAGGTTGTTCCCGGATTCGATCCCGTGGTGATCAAATCGGCGGACGAGCTCACAAAAGCGGCAGATGATGTGACTCGCAGGGGCGAGATTCATCGTCCCCTGCTGATCGCAGTACTTGTCTTGATTTTGCTGGAAACCTTGATGGCGTGGTGGATTGGCCGTCGTGTTGTGAGAGTTTCCAACGCTTGACCTTCCGGAAAAATCTCGGATTGACCAACGACTTACGAACCGACAAAGAGAAAAATGTTCGATCGACTCACGCAAGCCCTGATTTCCCGACTCGGAGTGGCCCCCGCTGGCCCGGGTGAGCGCATCATCCCACGCCTGAGATTCGAACAGCCATGGTCGCAAGTCATTACATTTGCGTTGCTTGCATTCGGCCTTGGACTGATCATTTTTCTTTATCGCAAAGAACGGGGCATTCCTTCGTGGGGCCGCTGGACTCTCACCACTCTCCGCTGTCTCCTGTTTCTTCTGGGCCTGGTCACCGTGAACGAACTGGTTCTGGCGATTGACCGCACAGGTCAGCCCCACCTGGCGATTATGGTGGACGATTCGGCCAGTCAAGCCATGGCCGATCAATATTCGGATCCTGAAGTGGCATCTGCCGTAGAGTCGATCACCGGAACCTCTGGCACGGCACTCAAAGACTTGCCACGTATTGAGATACCCAAGCGATGGATCAGCCGAAACAGCGGTGCCCTGCTGACCAGGCTTCAGAAAAATCATCGGCTCAAGCTCTACGCCGTTGGCTCGACCACGCGCATGATCGCCGAAGTGGACAAGCCAGAACAAGTTACGTCGGCTTTGGAGCAGGTCTCGAAGCTTGAGGGAAATTCAACGGAAAGCCGTCTGGGTGATGGTGTTAAGCAAGTTCTTTCCGAGCTTCGCGGAATCCCTCCCACAGCCCTGATCTTCCTCACAGACGGCCAGACGACGGACGGTGAGAGCTTAACCAAAGCTGCTGAATCGGCTCGAAGGGCTGACGTACCGCTCTACCTTGTCGGCCTTGGTGATCCGCAACCTCCTCGCAACATTGAAGTTGCGGATATGGAAGTGGACGATGTGGCGTTTGTCGACGACGTGATCCCGTTCTCTGCCCGGCTGACCAGTCAAGGCTTCTCCGGCGAAGAACTGACCCTCCGACTGAGCGAGCAGACCACGCCCACCAGTCAGCCTAAGTTGTTAATCACCAAGACAATCAAAGCTCCGCCAGACGGCCGGACCATCCGCATTCCCGAACTCGATCATCGACCTCGTGAAACCGGCGAGATTACCTATATTATCGAATCCGTTCCCAAAGATCGCGAGCAATCGACCGCCGACAACCGGGTGGTTCGCAAGGTGACTGTCAAAAAGGAAAAGCTCAAAATCCTGATGGTCGACGGCCAGCCGCGTTATGAATATCGCTATCTAAAGAACTTTCTTGAACGCGACGAAACCATTCAGCTCTCCGCCTTGCTGCTCTCAAGCGACCCTGAATATGCCGATCAGGACAACGCCGCCGTCGCCGTTTTTCCGACCAATCGCGACGACCTTTTCGCCTACGACGTGGTCATTCTCGGCGATGTTCCGCCCGGTTTTCTAACCAACACCCAAATGAAAAACCTGGTCGATTTCGTCACCGTCAAAGGTGGCGGATTGATCCAGATTGCGGGCCAGGAATCATCCCCACTTGCCTTTAAAGGCACACCCATACAAGACTTACTTCCTATCGAACTTGCCGATGCCCGCGACCCGACTCGTGGAGCCGCCGCTGGTGATCTCGCCGCCTTTCGCCCCAGACTGACTTTGGAAGGCCGCTCCAGCCCGATCTTCCGGTTCGGGAACGACGAAGCAGCCAGCATGGCGATCTGGGACGGTCTTCAAGAGCTTTACTGGTACCTCGATGCACCCCGAAAAAAGCCGGCTGCTGTAGTTCTGGCTGAACACCCGACGGCCGTGGGCACTGATGGGCCTGTCCCTCTGCTTGTCTACCAGTTCGCTGGTTCTGGAAAAGTTTTCTATCAGGGCCTGGATGACACCTGGCGATGGCGATTTCGGGTCGGTGATAAATATTTTGGTAGATACTGGATCCAACTGCTCCGATTCATGGCCCGCAACAAGTTGAAGGGGAACCGTCAGGCTGAACTGATTGCCGACCGCGCCCGCTACCAGCGTGGAGACATGGTTCAGCTTCGAACCCGGTTCATCAATCCGTCGATCGCTCCTCCTGG
>CAMCFM010000501.1 GCA_945874095.1 Candidatus Kuenenia stuttgartensis | reverse complement strand
ATGGTCGAGGCCATTCAAGCCTACTCCGCAATTGGAGTCCCAACCCGTTCCGGGCCGACTGCTTCGCCCGTTTCTGCGCCTCTTGAAAAAAATGAGAGTGAGCCTGAATCATGAACCATTCTGCATCAGCCCGATTAAAATCTGCTTCTCTGGAAATGGCCGATACGTTTGGGAGAGCTCGTGAGACCTGGCGCGATTCGAAGGCTGAAGAGTTTGAAAATCAGAGCATTATCCCCATCATGCGTTCGGTGGAAGTGGCCTGTCTGGCGATTGACGAAATCACAGCAATTGTATCTCAAATGCAACGCGAATGTGGACCACCAAGCGATATGGTTTGAAACCTTGTGTTTTAACGACAAACCTTAAATCCATTGGATGAGACTTGTTTCATGAGCAACACGATCGACAATTCGGCCCCTCATTTAAATTCAAATCGTGATGGCAAGCCCGACCTTGATCCAGGTCAACTGGTGGACTTATTGCTGAAAACCGCCAGTGATCGATCGCACGCCGAACGGCTTGCGGATCAAACTCGCGATCATGCTATAAAACAAGCTCAAACCGAATTCCAGAAGTCGCAGTTGGCTACCGATGATTCGTGTAAATCCAATATTAAGAAAATCGAAAATGAGCTGAAGAACGCGCTGGATTTATTGCAGCAAAACGCCCTACAGAAGCAAAATGAGGTGGATTCCTCCTTTCAAAAGGCCATCAGGCTGGTGAAAGAGAGTGTCAGCTCGACCATGATCAAGGCCGAACAGGTCAAGGATGAAGCGATCTGGCATGCGTCCACCAACTCCGATTCACAAAAAGCCAGCATTGAAACAGAATTTAATGCGCTGAGGCGTTTAAAAAATGAATTGTCGGCAAGACTGGAATTACTCCAGGAAAGCTGGGATCTATTAGGCGCACGATGGCCTGATATATCTGAGGTAACGGTTGAGTCTCGCGTTTTTGATGCACCAAAACTGATTGGTGCAAGGCCAGTTGCCCCGATATTAAGTGGTTTGGATTCAGAATTGAAATTACTTGAAGCAAATGGCCGGAAACTGACCGGATTTTTGCCCCGCAAATTGTTTTCAAAGCCAATGATTATCATCTGGTCCGGCTGTGGGGCAGGCCTGGCACTGGTTCTTGGTATGAAATCTTCACTGCCGTTTTTTGCGATAGCCTTTGGATTGATTGCATTGGTTGCCCATTTTGCAGCTGGCAATGTCTTTAAAAAACGCTGTGCAATTGCAACTCGGCAGTGGTTGGAGCTAAATTCCAAGATGGAAGTTCAGGATAAGGCGATCGACTATTGGCGCGAATCATCGCGGGCAATGATTCAGGAATCGCTCGATTCACTGACCAAGGAATCTGTAAATAAAGCCAATCGGGAGTCTCGGCTGGCTCAAATGGATGCAGAATCAAAATCGGCTGAACTCAAAGCCTCGTTCGACGAAAAAAGTCGAAAGCTGGTGTCATTTCTGGAATTAAAAACCCAGGAATTGCAAACCCATGCCGATGCGGAAATTCTTGAACAGAATCAGTGTTATGCCAAGTCGTTGATTGATCATGAAAACGCTCTGAAAACGAAGCAAGTGCAGGTAAATGCAACGCATGAAGCCAGCTGGAGCCAAATCCGTGAACGATGGGCCAGCTCTGCAAATGCAACAGATCAAGCAATAAAGTCATGGAGGAACTGGCAATCCGCTGCTGCACCCGACTGGGGTCAGCCTACATCCATGGGCCCGAAAAGCCCACCCGCCGGAGCTTTGAAACTGGCTGATGTGCAAGTGCCAGTGGAATCCATTGCGGATTTGGCATCGATCGACCCAGAAATCCGAAAGTCCATTCCTAACCTCTCCAGCCTCCCTCTGGTTCGCTCCATGCCGTCCCAGAAATCAACCATCTGGGTGCAGGCTCCACCGGGGCGTCGTCCGGAGATGGCAGGACTCCTGCAAACGATTGCATTAAGAGCCTTAACGGCCTTCCCGCCCGGACAATTGCGATTCACCTTGATTGATCCCGTCGGCTTGGGCCAGACATTTGCTGGCCTCTTGCATTTGGCTGATTTTGAGCCTGCGCTGGTCAATCAGAGACCGTGGACAGAGGCCCGTGATATTGAGGCTCGATTGGCTGAACTGACGACCCATCTTGAGTTTATCGTTCAAAACTACCTTCGTAACCAATATGCAACGATTGAAGATTATAATCGCGATGCTGGAGAAGTGGCTGAAGCCTATCGGTTACTGATTCTGGCTGACTGGCCACATGGAGCGACCGAAGAATCCGCCAGAAGGCTGCGACGATTGATTGAAGCTGGATCCAGATGTGGGATTTATGTCGTGATCGGGCATGATCTTTCCCAACCGGGCCCGATCGAACCCAATCAGGCGGAAATTCGCCCGATGATTGATCGAATCATGTGGTCGTCCGACAAAGATCGATGGTCGTGGCCGACCAATCCGCTCGACCGGTTCAACGTCAAATGGGACACGCCTCCCGACCCTCAAACGCTTACAAAAGTCGTTCGTGGGATCGGCGAATTGGCGAAAACGGCCCTGAGGGTGGAAGTTCCATTTTCCGTGGTCGCTCCATCAGCCGGCCAAATCTGGACACAGTCATCAGCTCGGGGAGTGGAAATACCGCTCGGCCGTGCCGGTGCCAGGCAGTTGCAGGCCCTGAGGCTGGGCGAGGGTACGTCCCAACACGTTTTACTGGCTGGCCGAACTGGGTCGGGTAAAAGTACGTTGCTACATGCCATCGTCACGAACGCTGCCTTGCGATATTCGCCCGATGAGCTTGAGCTTTATCTGGTGGACTTTAAGAAGGGTGTGGAATTTAAAAACTATGCCACTCGCGAGTTGCCACATGCCAAAGTGGTGGCTGTGGAAAGTGAACGCGAATTTGGCCTGAGCGTGCTGGAGCGGCTGGATCGCGAACTGACCGATCGGGGCGAACGTTTTCGATGTGCCGGGGTGCAGGATGTAGCTGGATTTCGAGTCGCCAGACCGGCCGAGCCATTGCCACGTATCCTCTTGGTCGTGGACGAATTCCAAGAGCTTTTCAACGAAGACGACCGTCTCTCGACAGACGCGGCTTCACTGCTCGACAGGCTCGTCAGGCAGGGCCGGGCATTCGGAGTTCATGCCATTCTTGGTTCACAAAGTATGGCTGGCGCTTATGCAATCGCCCGCAGCACGATGGGCCAAATGGGCGTTCGGATTGCACTTCAGTGTAACGAAAACGATTCCAGGTTGATTCTGAGCGAGGATAATCCAGCCGCCCGGATGCTATCACGCCCTGGAGAAGCGATTTATAACGATGCCAACGGGCTTGTCGAAGGCAATCACCTCTTTCAGGCCGTTTGGATTTCTGACAAAGATCGATGGTCGTGGCCGACCAATCCGCTCGACCGGTTCAACGTCAAATGGG